>DATKAT010000244.1:0-2874 GCA_035514675.1 Acidobacteriota bacterium
ATGGGTCGCTCTACGGCGTGGCCCCAGCCAGACGCGGGGCGCTGAAGCCTGCCGGCGAGTGGAACCAAATGGAAGTCAGCGCGATCGGCCGGCGGATCCAGGTGGCCGTCAACGACCAGGAGATTCTGGACGTCGATCTGGCCGAAGTCACCGATCCTGAGATTCTGGAAAAGCATCCCGGCCTGCAGCGCAAGAGCGGGCACGTCGGATTCCTCGGCCACAACGACTACGTCGAGTTTCGCAACATCCGCATCAAGAATGTGAGCCGGTGACGGCTTGCATCGCGCTCTGATCTGAAACTTGCCCTATCATGCCAAGTTTCAGGTCTGCCGCGCCTCTGAACTCCCTTGACCCTGGGTTCCGGGTGTCGATTTCCGAATTCAGCTTGAAATTCCTAGCCCGCATTTCTCACGCTGGTTCGTAGCGAGGCGACGGAGAACGGCGCGGATGCAAGGCGCGCATCGCAGTCCGGGGCCGCAAACCCCTCTGGGAGCGCGGGCATCCTGCCCGCCACGTGATCGCGCCAAAGCGCGATCTGTCCGACCGGGTGCGTTTGCACGAATTTCTCACTCGCAATCTGCTTCGAAACAATCGCGCTGACGCGCGATCAGGGGCGGGCAGGATGCCCGCGCTCCCGGGAAAGGGGTCTATGCCGAAAACGAATCTTCTCAGCGCCAGCCGGGGCGTTAGGAATCGCCGCCTGAGGCGGCTCCCACGTTAGGGCGATGTCAAGCAGATTCGGTCTGCAGCCCCGTCAAGAGCGGCTTCCAGGGCGGCCGCAGAAGGCGAACTGTTGTTTGCATTCGCGGTCAGGAAAGGTCGCCGTACAGATGCTGGAGGATGGAAAGGAATGCGACGGGAGCGGTCTCTGCACGGAGAATGCGGGGCCCGAGGCGCACCGAAACGGCGGATGCTTGGCTGAGAATCTGACGGTCGTCCGGATCCCAGCCACCTTCCGGGCCGACCAGCGCAACGACGCCCGAGGGCCGCGACCGTTGGCGAAACAATTGAGAAAGGCTTTCTGATGCTTCCTCGTCCAAAGCCCACAGCGGCAGTCCCCTCGGCGCTTCTACGAATTCTTGAAGTTGCACGGGCTCGCTCAGCAGCGGGACGCGAGAGCGTCCGCACTGCTTGACGGCTTCGACCAGAATGCGTCGCCAGCGGGTCAGCTTTCCCGCTGCTCTGCGCGGATCGAGCTTGACTTCGGTGCGCTTCGTGATGATCGGCGCGATCTCAGTGACGCCCAATTCCGTCGTCTTCTGAAGGACCCATTCGAACTTGTCGCTTTTTAAAAGGGCCTGTGCGAGCACGATGGGAAATGGCGATTCGGAGTGGGATTCGACCTCTTCCAGGACTTTTCCAAACCAAATGCCACCGTCGCGTTGGAGGCGGCAAAGACAGCGACGCCCCTTGCCGTCGGTTGCTTCAAACAGGTCGCCCTCTGAAAAGCGGCGCACGCGAACCAGGTGATGCGCTTCGTCGTCGGCCAGATGGACCCGTCCGTCTTCGAATCGATCCGCGAAGGCGCAATATCGGCTCAACCTGATCCTCCGGAAGCGCTCCGAGCGGAGCGAGCGAATTGCAGGCATTCCCAGCCGTTCAGACTTCGCCGCTCCCGGCAGATGAAGCCTGTCGCACCGGCGAACAACTCGATTATGCGGGGCGCCTGATCGGAAGTCAGCCCGGAAATCACGAGATATTCGGAGGAGATCTTGCGAAGCCGACCTCCAAGGACTGCAAGGATCTCTGCGGTCAGGTTTGCAACCACCAGAGGAAAGAGTCCGGCGACAGCGTCCACGGAGCCGCAGACCAACTGAATCGTCTGTTCGCGGTTGATCTCGAAATTTTCGCGCGCGGCTTCGACCGCCATCCAGTCGTAATCGAGCGCGCAGACGGGGAGCGCAGGGGCCAGCTTGCGGGCGGCGATCGAAAGAATTCCGCTGCCGGCGCCCACGTCCAGCATCCCCGCCGGTCCTGGCAGGAGGTCTTCGAGCGCTTCGATGCAGAGGCGGGTCGATTCGTGGGTGCCGGTCCCGAAAGCATGTCCGGGATCGAGCTGGATCGGAATCCGTCCCCTCAACGAGGGAGTTTCCCAGGACGGGTGCAGGTGGAATCGTCGGCCCAGCGCGAACCCTTGAAAGGACTCCCGGTAGGAGTGAAGCCACGCCGCAGGGTCGATCTCACACCTGTCCGTTTCCAGTGACGCCGGCTCGACCCCGCGCTGTCGCAAGAGCGTCTGGAGCTGTTGATGGAGCTGCTGAGGCTGGATGTCCGCTGAGAAATAGGCCACCATCTGCCGATCGTCGAGTCCGCGCTCCTCAACCCCCAGAGTGCCCGCCTCCCACAGAATTTCAATGACTGCGTCGCTGCGATTCGCGCGCGTCCGGATACGAGCGACGGTCCAGACTGTCTTGGCTTCATCCAAAGATGTCTTTGACGCGAGTGAAGAATCCTTCGCCGGAGACCTTCTCCATGGGAGAATCCGAGATCTCGTCGAGTTTTTCGTACAATTCCATTTCCTGACGCGAGAGCTTGGTCGGGGTGACGACCGAGACGGCTATGAGCTGATCTCCCTTGCCGCGTCCATTCAGGCTCTCCACCCCTTTGCCCTTCAGCCGGAACACGGTCCCCGGTTGGGTCCCTTCTGGGATTTTCAATTTTTCTTCCCCGTACAGGGTGGGAACCTTCAAATCGGCCCCTAGGGCGGCCTGCGGAAAGGATATCGGAATCTCACAGTAAATGTTTTCGTTCTGTCGTCGGAAGAAGGGGTGTTCGCGGACGGAAATGACGACGTAAAGGTCTCCCGGAGGGCCGTTGTTGGCGCCGGATTCCCCTTCGCCGGGAATGCGCAAACGCGCTCCGTTGTCGACCCCT
>DATKAT010000245.1:0-5444 GCA_035514675.1 Acidobacteriota bacterium
GCAGATGACGATCCTGGTTCCCGCGTTTATCCTGGGCGAGATCACGCTTTCCTTTCTGGGGGTCGGCATTCAGGAGCCGAATGTGAGTTGGGGAACGCTCCTGAACGCGGCGGCAAGCATCTCCACGTTCACGCTTTATCCTTGGCTGCTTTGGCCCGCGGCGTTTATTTTTCTGACCGTGTTGGCGTTCAATCTCCTCGGCGATTCGATCAAAGCTCTGGGAAAGCAGGCGGCGCCGTGGATCTAGCCCGTATTTCTCACACGCCTCCTACTGCGGCACCGGATAGCGGCGCGTCTACTGCGTTTCCGCTCCTCGGCCTGCTCGACGTACTGCACGAGTACGACTGCGCGGGCCTTCGTCGCGCGCCTTGTACCCGCGCCGCTCTCCGCCGCCTCGCGACGGAGGCGTGTGAGCAATGCGGGCTAGCCCGCCTTTGCGGACCGCCGCCGAGGCCAAAGCAATCCGCGTTCAGGATTGGGCGGCTCACTTTCTCTGGTAAATCTCCCACGCATTCCAGAGAGCGTAGGGAAACATTCCGGCCGGCCGAATATTGCCCCAGTCTTCCCGATACGCTACAAGCGAATTGCGGTTGACCAGCGGCAGCAACGGCATCTGCTCGGCCAGAATCCCCTGAATTTCGAACACGATCTCTTTGCGCTTTTCGGGATCCAGGGTCCTGTTCTGCAGGCGCATCAACTCGTCGATGCGGGTTTCCCAAGGAGAGGCCGGCTTTTCCTGGAGCGGCCTCCAGAAATGCATCGAGCCGCTCGAAAGCAGGACTGATCCCCAGTCCGCCGGGTCGTAAGGGATATCGAGGTTCATCAACGCGGCGTCGTACTGGCGACTGCCCATTACCCGAGAAACCACCGAACGCATTTCTTCGGACTGGATGTCGACCGCGATCCCCAACTGTTCCAAATCCTGTTGGATGACGGCGGCGGTCCGACTCAGAATCTCATGAGTGGTGGTCAGCAGTCGAAACTTCACGGGTCGGCCGAGGCCGTCCCTCAAGACCGTTCCCGCACGCCCTTCCGTCCAGGAAAAGCCGGCTTCCCGAAGCGCAGTGCGGGCCGCCTCAGATCCTTGAGCTTCGGGCGCCAGATCGGCTCGATGCCAGCGCGGGATCGATTCCGGCGCCAGTGTCCACGTCGGCGTGGCGGCGCCTTGATAAACGTTGCGAACGATGGATTCGCGGCTGATGGCCATGCTGATCGCACGACGAAAGTCGCTACTGTGAAACCAGGAGGCCTTGTCCTCATCGAGGCCGGGGTTCAGATTGAACCACAGGATCATTAAGTGTCCCGAAGGGCCCAGATTCTCCACCTTCAGGCCGGGCGCGCGACGCAGCACTTCAAAATCCTCCGGCCGGATCACCTGATCGATCAGATCCAACTCCCCCGCCTGAATGCGCAACAGATGACTGTTAGGGTCCTGCAGATACTCGACGAGCAAACCGTCCAGGTAAGGCAGGCGGCTTCCCTCCCGGTCGATCTTCCAGTAATGGGGATTGAACTCGAGCGTCGTACGTTGTCCGGAGGAGTGTTCGCGAACCACAAAGGGCCCGAGGCCCGCCATTTCTTCGGGCGGGGTGTCCAGATTCCAGTAGTCTTCAATGCCCTTTCCGAAGTCCTGGAAGCGATGCTTCGGCAGGACGGGAATTTTCGTAAGAATGTATTCAGCGGCCGCATAGGGCGCGGGAAACACAACTTCGAATTGAAAATTGCCGACGGCGCGAACCTTCAGGTGCTGTCCCTCGATCGTCAGAATCGATTTCAACGGATTCGCGGATTCCGGACGATAAATTTCTTCAAAAGTAAACAATACGTCGTCGAGCGACACCGGATTCCCGTCGGAAAAATTGATGTCCCTGCGAAGCTCCAGAGTCATTCGGAGGCCGTCGTCGGAACTTCCGCGTCTAATCGCGATTCCATCGACAACCTGTTGAGCGTGCGGATCAAACTCAAGCAGGGTGGCGGACGTCAGGTACGTGATCGTGCGCGATCGGGTGTCCTGAGCGGAAACGGGGTTGAATGTCACGGGCTCTCCCAACAGGGGGATCCGCAGCACGCCTCCGAAAGTGCCGCTGGTATCCGCTCGAAGCGCGCTTCGGGGAATCGGGTGAAGATTCTCGCGAGTATGCGGGGCGTCCTCCCGCGCCGAACAGGCCACGAGGATGCAGAAGAGCGGCAGAATCGGGAAGCGTCGGCAATTCATGAGCTGCCCATTATGTCGAGGTCCGCTGACGGATCGTACACGATCGGGCTGGAACCCTTCAACGAAGAGGCCATGTCGATTTCGAGCGGACGGCGCTATTCGCTCAAATCGCTGCTGGCGACGGCCAGGACGTCTCCGGAAGTGAGGTTCTGCGCAAAGGCGACCAGCCCTAGCTCCTTTCGGTTCAGCCGGTTCAGGATTTCAGGAACTTGAAGTCCCGTACGTTCCTGAAAATCTTTCATATACTGGCCCAGTTCCGCCTCTGCCGCATCCAGGTCGATCGAAAAAGCGTAAGGCGCTCCGGAAGCCTCCCGCGCCGTCGGTTCGGCCGCGAATTTCCGCACCAGGTGGTGATGGAAATGCACTCCATTGCGACCTGTGAAGTGGGCGGTTTTTTCCACCAGTGCGACGAAGACGCGCACCTGGTCCAGATCGATCTCCGCTTCCTCGGACTGGAGTCTGACCGCACCCGTAACGCGGCCGCCGGCCAGCGAACCCTCCAGCTCCAGCCCGACATGGAGAACTTCCCGTTCCAAAATCGATTCAATCAAGCGGCGGTAATCCTGGTATAGCGCCTCTGCGCGCTGCCTGGCCCCCCCGCCGCGAAAATGCTCGATCCCTCCAAAAACCGCGTAGGGAGTCGACGAGACGCCGTAAAGAGACGCTCGCGCCTGAGCAGCAGGAGAGGCCAGCGGAGCCGGCACAGGGATGTGGAGATGGTAGGAAAGCACCGTGACCGCCGCTGCCGGGAAGTACTGCATCAAACCGTCGAATGCGTAATCGGCGGCTTGGCAAGGAAGACATTCCGAACTGCTGAAAAGCTCCGCCAGCAGAGGAGTCGTCGGCACCGGCCCGGAATAAGCCCCGGTCTCGAAAAGCGGTTTCCGCTGCAGGTAGATCTCATCGATCCGTTCATGCAGTCCGTCCAGCGACCCCCGTCTTCGCAGATAGAGAGCCTCCAGCCTTTCGCGCGCAGCTTCGTGACCGCTGGCGGCGTATGCGTCGGCATACAGCAGTTCGGCCCGCTCGTCCTCTCCCTCCTGTTCCAGCACGGCGCCAAGGCGCATGGCCGTCAACGCCGCGTCGGGCGCCAACCGGAAAGCCTCCTCCAGAATTTCCCTGGCATCGGCCGTCCGGCCTTTCCTGAACAGCGTCCAACCGAGCGCATCCAGAAGCTCCGCATGAATCCGAGAGCCATCCTCCACCTCCGAAAGCGCCTCGCGAACGATCTCTTCGGCTAGATCCAAACGGTCGGCCTCGGCCAGCATCAGGGCGATCTGCTTCTTCGTTTCAGCCGGATTTGAGGCCGCTTCGGCCGCAGTTTCCACGGCCTCCCGAATTTCCCCAGCAGGAGCGCCCATCTCTGCCTTTTGCAATACCGTCTGCAGATAGACGCGAGGCAGCAGGGAGCTGTGCGGATAGCGCTCGACAAACGCTTCCAGCAGCGCCAGCTGCCCGCCCGGATCCGGACTCATGGTCGCCATCCGAAAAGCGTTGTATTCCTCCGGTTCGGGCGCCGTCGGCGTCTCGGCTTGCTGCTGGTTCAGGAGCCTTCCCCGAATGGGCCGATTCCGGAGGCCCATTCCGCCGGCGCTTCCCTGCAAGCGATCCCCCTCGAACTCCCCCGCAATGACCAGAATCTCCTCTCCCGCTCCGATCTGAATCTCCAATCGCGTTCCTGAAACCACGATCGATTCGACGGAAAATGCAAAAGGGGCGCTGGAGCTCAAGACCCTCCCCTGGTAGGCGCCCTCCGATTCCGCCGCCATTTCAAGCAGAATCAAGGGGACCCAGGTTCCGCCCCCCGACTGGGTCTCGATCAGCCAGCGGCCCGACCGGTCCGGCGTCTGGCCGGAGATCCATCCAACGGTAAATAAAGCGGTCAAGGGGAGAAGGAAGATTCCGCTCCGGCGCATGGAGCCATCGTAACATTTAACCCGGATATTGCACCCGGGTCCTACTGCGGCGCCGGATAGCGGCGCGCCTGCTGCGCCACCCGCAACCCTCCGGGCAACAGAGGTTTGCGGCCCCCGGACTGCGTTGCTCGTCGTCAACGATGCTACCGTATCGCCTTCCTCCTCGCGCCTTGCCGGCTGACCGCAGATCCCTGTTGCACGACGCACCAGGACTTCAATCACGGGCTGCCAAGCCTGCTCGACGTAGTACACGAGTACGACTGCGCGGGCCTTCGTCGCGCGCCTTGTACCCGCGCCGCTCTCCGCCGCCTCGCGGCGGAGCCGTGTGAGATATGCGGGTTAGCAGCTCCAGTCCTGCTGAAGATCAGTTTCCGTTCGAGCAGAGATCTGCCTGCGTACCCGGGCCATACCCCAGCACCCAGCACTCAGCACCAAGCACCAAAGCCCAGGAACGCAGAACGAAGTAAAATCAAGTCGATTGAGAAAAAATATGATTTTTAAACCATTTCGGGGGCAAGCTACATCAATATTAGGAAGGAAGGCGGAATGAAATCTTTTGCGGCGGCTGCGTGCCTGGTGCTGGCGGTCTGGGGGGCGACTCTGGCCGAGGAATGTTCGGACCTGCTGGCAAGGATGGATCTGCCGACCGAGCTGAAGACCCGAGGACGCCCCAGAGTGGCCCGCTGGGAACAGGTAGACCAGGCGCTGACGCGGCTTGAAGAGACCGCTCGGGATCGGGACTGCCGATGGACCTACGGAAACCTATTTGAGGTCAACCGGAACGACGTCTACTTTCCGGTGACCAACACCGTGCTTCGGACGGCGGGGGAAGACTCGCTGCACGGGCTGGAGATCTTTTCCAATTCCGGGGATCGCCTGGGAACGTTCGAGTCGCGAGTCCTGTACGAGCGCAGAGGCGGGCTTTATCGCCAGGAAGGCTACCGCCTGTATTACTTTCAGCTTCGAACTACAGATGGTGAATTGTCCTCCAGCGGAAATCGTCTCCTGCTGGACAGCTTCACTGTTCGATGGAATGAACTCAAGGATCGCCCGGTGTCGTTTGGTGCGGATGGCCCGCCCCGGGAAGCGGAAATTAGCGAGCAGCCATGAAACACTTTATTTATTACGGATACATTCTGATATTGTCTGGATCTCTTTTGTTCGCCCAGCAGGAGACGTATCGCGTCGCCTACGACAACGGACATCAATTGGGGCTGGAGGCCGGTCGCACCGACCGCGACGATCAAAGGCCTTTTGACTTCGCCAACAAAAGGGCCTTCCAGATGGCCGACGACGGCTATCGCGCCGGCGTG
>DATKAT010000246.1:0-5977 GCA_035514675.1 Acidobacteriota bacterium
AGGGGTGTTTGACTTGGACACCAATTCCATTGCGTACTGTTCGCCCTTGCCGAAGCTTTCTGAAGCGTCTACCAGATGAAGGATCAAATCGACGCCCCGAAGTGTCTCGTAGACGGCGTTCATCATCCTTTCGTTCAAGAGGAAGCCGGGCCGATGAATGCCGGGAGTGTCGACAAAGACCATCTGGACATCGTTGTCCGTGTGGATTCCGAGAATCCGGCGCCGGGTGGTCTGGGGTTTGTCGCTGACGATCGACACCTTCTGGCCCACCAAGCGGTTCAGCAGGGTAGACTTTCCGACGTTAGGTCGACCGACGAGAGCGACGTAGCCGGACTTTCGGACTGGGGTCTCGGAGCGTCCGATCATTCGGCGACTTTCAACGCTGGCATGACCGCTCGCGCCCGCTCGATCCGATCCCAGACGATCCGGGCGACCGCCGCCTTTTCCAGGACGGGGAAGGATTCGGCGCCTCCTTCGCGGTCGAGTATCCAGACCTGATTCGAGTCGGAGGCGAAGCCTGTTTCCGTACCTGAAACATCGTTGGCAACGACCATGTCCAGGTTCTTGTCCAGCAGCTTTTTGCGCGCGTTCTCCTGAAAGTTCTCCGACTCTGCGGCGAAACCGACCAGAAACTGACGAGTCTTTCTGCGCCCCAGTTCGGCGAGAATGTCCGGGGTTCTGGTCAGCCGCAAATCCAGCTTCGAGCGATTCTTCTTGATCTTTTGGGGCGCAGGCGCTTCCGGTGTGAAGTCGGCCACCGCGGCCACTTTTACGACAACGTCGACTGATTCGAATCGTTCCAGCACCGCCTCGCGCATTTCGCTGGCCGAGCGGACGCCGATTCGTTCGACTCCGGCCGGAGGGTCCAGGGAAGTCGGTCCGGAGACGAGGACCACGCCGGCGCCCCGCAAGGCGGCCTCACCGGCCAGGGCGTAGCCCATCTTCCCCGTCGATCGATTGGAGATAAAGCGCACCGGATCGAGATCTTCAACCGTGGGGCCTGCCGTGACCAGAACCTGAAGGCCGGAAAGGGATCGGGAAGCGCTCAGCAATCGCAGCACCGCCTCGCGAATCTTCTCCGGTTCGGCCAGCCGTCCTTCTCCGAACTCTCCGCAGGCCTGGTATCCGGACCCCGGCTCGATTACGTGGACTCCTCTCCGGCGTAGAATCTGCAGATTCCCCTGGACGGCCGGATGCCTCCACATCTCGACGTTCATCGCAGGCGCCACGGCCACCGGAGTGGCGGTCGAAAGATAAAGTGTGGAAAGAAAGTCGTCTGCGATCCCGCCGGCGAACTTCGCCAGGATGTTGGCGGTAGCGGGCGCCACTAACAGGAGATCGCTGTTGCGGGCCACCTCGATGTGCGCGATGGACGCCTTGCGATCGGAGAAAAGATCGCTGATGACCGGATTGCCCGAAAGCTTCTCCAGAGTGAGGGGGCCGATGAATCTGCGGGCCGCGGAAGTCATCACCGGCACGATCTCAAAGCCTTCCTTTTGGAGCAGGCGCAAAATGAGCGCCGCCTTGTAGGCTCCGATGCAGCCGGTGACCCCCAGCACGACTCGCATCTAGCTTTCCGCTTCCGCCTCTTCCTCCAAGATCACGTAATCCACCAGACCCAGGCTAGTCTCCTTGATGGCGATGTGGGCCGGCTTCCGGGACCTGGTTTCGATCCTGGGGGGAGCGCCGTTTTGAAGTTGCTTGGCCCTTTCGGCGGCCACCAGAATGAAGCGAAACTTACTGTCGAAAGTCTTGGGCAGTTTATGAACCATATTTGCAACCGCTCTTTCTTAATCCTAAAGCGTCGTTCCCAAAATACGGGCCCCTCTTGCGACGCGAAACTTCGATCGCGCGAGCGGCGCCAGTCTCTCTATAATAACCGAAACCGCTTCCAGAGCGAAACCGACGCCGGGCGATATGCAGAGCGCCGGACGGGCCGGGATTCCATAGCGGAGGCTCCTCTCATTCAAATGTGGAGACGATGGCTTCGGCCTGCGCCGCACGGCGTTCCATGGCGCAGCGCCCCGCCACCACGATCGATTTCAGCTCTTCGAGAGAGCGGACCAGGTCATCGTTGATGACGAGATAATCATAACGTCGGTAATACTGAATCTCCTTCCGGGCCAGCTGCAGCCGCAATTCGATCACCTGCGCATCGTCCAGTCCGCGCCGGATCAGGCGGTCCCTGAGCTCGGCGTAGGACGGGGGCATTACGAAGATCATGACCGCTTCCGGCGCCGCTTGCCGGACGATCAGAGCCCCCTGCACGTCGATGTCAAGGAGCACATCAAGTCCTCGTTCCTGCTGGATTTCGACAAACTCGCGGCTGGTTCCGTATAGGTTCCCGTAAACATGGGCATGTTCAAGAAGCGCGTTTCGCTCGACCATGTCTTCAAAATCCTCGGGCGAAACGAAAAAGTACTGCTTGCCGTGCTCCTCCCCCTTTCGCTTGGGCCGCGTCGTGTAACTGACGGAAAAGCGGAGGCCGGGAACGGCCTCGAGCAGTCGATTGGTCAGGCTGGTCTTTCCGGAACCGGAGGGGCCGCTGATGACGAAGAGACGGCCTCTACTCGACATTCTGCACCTGTTCGCGGATCCTTTCGATTTCCCCCTTGGCAGCCACGGCGATTTCCGAGACCTCGACAACGACGGCTTTTGACAGGATGGTGTTGACCTCCCGATTCAATTCCTGGCAGAGAAAATCCAGGCTCTTTCCAACCGACCCTTTCTCGCCGCTCGAAATGTGCAATTGCAGTTGCTGGATGTGGCTCCGCAGCCGCGTCAATTCTTCGGAGACATCCGCCTTCTCCGCCAGGTAGACGACCTCCTGGTTCAATCGCGCGACGTCCACCGCCCCGGACTCAACAAACTGGGAGATCCGCTCTTCCAATTTCCGACGATAGTAATCTTCGACCTGCCCTGCCAGTTCGGACAACTTTTCGACCTGAGTCTGAAAGCCGTCGATCCGCTGCAGCAGGTCCGACTGCAGGGCCATGCCTTCGCGGCTGCGGCAGACGATGACTTCTTCTAGGGCTTCCGAGGCCAAATTGTGAACGGTTGCCTCCATTTCAGAAACTGAAACCTGCGACAACAGATCTTTTTGCACAACCGAGCCGGGCAGGGCCAGCAGGGCATCGATCCGCAGGCCCTCCACTCCGCTCATCTCCTGAATTTGGGAAGCCAGTTTCAGATAATTGGCTACTACGGAAGCGTTCAACTCGAACTGGTCGCTGGTTCGCACAAGCGCCTGCAGGCTTAATTCGACGCGTCCTCGATGGATCCGCCGCTGAACCTGTTCCCGAAGCGACGCCTCCAGGACGTTCAGTTGGTGAGGCAACCGGGCCTTGAAATCGAAGTACCGGCTGTTGACCGTTCTGATCTCCAGCTCCAGGTCCATTCCTTCTAGCGAACGTCTGGCATGTCCGTATCCTGTCATGCTTCGCATCGGCGTCTGCATTCCTCCCGCAACGGAAGTCTGATTCCTCGATAACGATAACTCATGGCGTCGAAAGATCTACCTCGACCGCCTCTCATTTTTACTCGCCGGTTCGCTGATGAGCGGTTCTGCCGGTTGAAGGCGGGGCGAACCGGGCGCCCCTCTCGTCCTGAATCATTCACGGAAAAGCAGCCGGCGGATCGGAAAATTGGAGTTCATAGAGCTTCCGGTAGACGCCCGATTTTCGCATCAAGGTCTCGTGGTTCCCTTCTTCAACGATGCGTCCCTCCTTCATCACGATAATGCGGTCCGCCAGCCGAATGGTCGAAAGGCGGTGGGCGATGACGACGGTCGTACAGTTTCTCATCAGGTTCTCCAGCGCCATCTGGACCAGGCGCTCGGATTCCGCGTCCAGGGATGAGGTGGCTTCGTCCAGGATCAAAATGGGGGCCCTTTTCAAAACGGCGCGGGCAATGGCGATTCGTTGGCGCTGACCTCCCGAAAGCCGATGGCCTCTTTCTCCGATCGTTTCCTCGTACCCGTGAGGAAGTGAGACGACGAATTCGTGTATGAACGCGGATTTGGCGGCCTCCTCGATTTCAGTCATGCTGCAGTCCTGTCGCCCATATGCGATGTTGTTTCGAATGGAGTCGTTAAACAGAAACGTCTCCTGCGTGACCATGGAGATTTGGCTGCGGAGGGATCGGAGGGTCGCTTCCCGGATGTCGATTCCGTCGATTCGGACGGCCCCCCGCTGTACGTCGTAAAACCTCGGGATCAGGCTGACGAGACTGGTTTTGCCGGCTCCCGAAGCTCCCACCAGGGCTACGATTTCACCCTTTCTGATGCGCAGATCGATTCCATTCAGGACCGACTGCCGGTTCTCCGGATAGGAGAAGGCGACTCGCTCGAAATCGATGCTGTCGCTGAAAGGGGGCAGCGGGAAAGCGTCCCCACGGTCGTCAATGTCCGGGGCCTCGTCCAAGATTTCGAAAACCCGTTGAGCCGAGGCCGAAGCCTGCTGAAAGTGAAGATGCATGCGGGAGAGTTTGCGCACCGGCTCATAGAGGCGAAACAGCGCGGCGACAAAAACCACGAAGGCGCCGACCGTGAACCCGCGGTTGATTTGAAAGTTTGCGTAAAGGAGAAACGGCACGAATGCCACGTAGCCAATGAACTCCATCAGAGGGGAGCTCAATGCGCTGATGCGCGCGACCTTCAAGTTCACGCCGACCAAACGGTCGACCAGTCGATTGAATCGCGATTCCTCGTGTGATTCCATTCCGAACGTCTGCACGATCTTTTGACCGGAAATCGTCTCCTGGAGGGTGTGAGAGATATCGGAGAGGTTTTCCTGGCTGCGCAGGCTCACGCCGCGGATCCGACGGCCTAGACGGACAGTAATCGAGAGCACCAACGGTGCGATCAAAAACGAAAGGAGGGAGAGCTTCCAGTCGATGTAAAAGACCAGACAAAGAAAGAGAATAAGGAGGATGACCTGCCGACAGAAGTCGGTCATCGTCTTGCTGACGGTCTCCTGGAGGCGTTCGGTGTCGGTGATGACCCGGGCCATCAGCTTTCCCGTCGGATTGCGGGCGAAAAAGGCCATCGACTGCGAAAGCAGGTGACTGTTCAGGTCTTTGCGAAGACCAGCTACGACCTTTTGTCCCGTCAAACTCATCATGTATTCCGCGGCGTAAAGAAAGAATCCTTTCAACAGGGAAAAAAGCACCAGAAATGCGGCAATTCTCAGAAAGCGGTCGTCGCCGTGCAGAGACAGCCACGACTGCAAGAAATCGAATTTATCCGCTGCCGCCTCGACGCCCCGGGGGCTCATCTGGTTGAAAATGGGTCCCAGCAGGGTGATGATCAAGGCGTCCAGGATTCCGCTGCCCACCAGAAGAATGAGCGAGAACGCTAGCAGCAGGAGGTAAGGACGAATATACGGAAGCAATCTCCGGAACTCAGACATGGCTGCACAACCACGGTTGACGCGGCGGATCGGGATGAATGGCGCAGAAGAAAATGGGAAGGATCGGATGAATGGCATCTGTCTCCGCATGGAAATCCGATCGCCTTTCAGTTCCCTCGGACTTGGTCGAGAGCAATCCGGCTCGGTTCGTTGCCCGACAAAAACCGAATGCGGAGAAAATTTCTCTAAACATTTTTACGCAGTCGTTCGTCTAATACACTCAGACACTACGACCTCCCCTGATTGTAGTGGACACCGGAGGCAGCGAGTGCACTCGCTGCCTCCGCAAATCGACTGTCTCAGCATGTTCCCTAACCGAGGCAGTCTAGCAGATCGCTATTTCAGTAACACAGGATCCCAGTAGGCGCTCGGCTTCCAGCCGGTGAAAACCCCGGAAGTGCCGCCTTCCAGCCCGTACGCCCATGCATCGCCGACGCAGCCTCGGTCAGTAGGCCTGTTCTTTCAGGGCCTGAATCCCCGCCGCGGCCGTTCGAAAGCGGAAACCAAACTCTCGAAGAAATCTGGTGGAGTCCAGGGAGCAGTCCGCTCCCCGGGACGCCCGACCGGCG
>DATKAT010000247.1:0-7585 GCA_035514675.1 Acidobacteriota bacterium
AGGGCGGCTCTGGCGACTCCTCCCCTTCCTTCTTCAAGGTGGGGCGTGTCAAGGTCGGCCGTTCGCCTTCCATCTCGGGACGGTCCCGTTCCGAGCGGTCGGTATTGGTTTTCCGCTTCAGCGTGGGGCGCTTGGCCGGTCCGCTGTCGGATCCGCCGGGCAGAGCCAGCTTGTTGTCCAGCGCAATCAGCCTGGCCTTAACCCGATCGAACTCCGAAGAGTTCAACAGATACTCCTCCTTGACCGGGAGGTACGTGATCTCACCCAGCACCTCTTCGATCCGATCTTCCACCGGGGGATGCGTCCGGAAGAAGCTGGCGAACTTGCCAGGCTTCTCTCTTTCCCTGGCCTGAAGCTTTTCAAAGAAAGTGATGAATCCATGCGGGTCGATTTCAGTGTTCCACAGATATTGAGTGCCGAGCTGGTCGGCCTCCGCCTCGGACTTTCTGGTGATTCCGAGAACGGCCAGCGACAACCCCATTCCGAGGCCGTTGTACATCGCCATCTGCGTCCAGTACCCCCCCACGAAAAGAGCCGGCAGAGAGGCGAATTGCAGAAGCTGCGCCTTGGTCATCCGCTCGCTGGCGTGACGGGCCGCGACGTGAGCTATTTCGTGAGCCATAACGCCCGCCAGTTCAGCTTCATTGTCGGCCTCAAGGATCAATCCCTTGTTGACGTAGAAATATCCTCCCGGCAGGGCGAAAGCGTTGACTTCGTCCGTGTCCACGACCTTTATTTGAAAAGGCACCTTGGCGTCCGAATGCTTGACGATGTTCTGACCCAGGCGATCGATGTACTCGTTGACAACCGGGTCCTCGACCAGACGGGCCGTCTGCTCGAAAAATTGGGAATATTGGGCGCCGATCTGTATCTCCTTCTCCAGCGAGACGAAATTCGGGAAGATCAAGGCCACGCGGCCGTTGATCTCCCGATTTCCGATGTTCTCCACATCCGAGTGGTCCCTGGCTAAAAGGGAGATCGGCAGGCAGAGGGAAAGAATCAGAGGGAGCGACGTTGTTTTCAGGCGTGTCAAGGTCATTGAAAGACTCTCCTCAAAGAGACGATAGCGATTCCGGTTCCTGATCACATTATACTCAAACGCTGTGAGATTTGCAGGTCAAATGTTACCATTTTGGTGATTTTCGTCGAAACCGGCGCTCGGACATTCCGGAATAGTCTGACTATCCGGCGGGGGAAAAGTTTCATTTTTCCGGACGAAGAAGGCACCGAGGCATACAGAGGATGAAGATTCTGACCGCGCGCCAGATGGCTGAAGTGGATCGCCTGACCTCCCAAAGCGCAGGCATCCCCAGCCTGCTGCTGATGGAAAACGCCGCTTTTCATCTGTACCTCGCCCTGTTGGATTACTTCGATCGACTGGAGCGGACCCGCATTCTGATCGTGTGCGGTAAAGGAAATAACGGCGGAGACGGCCTGGCTCTGGCTCGACAGTTGCTCCAAAGAGGCGTGTCGCCGGAGGTGGCGCTGCTGGCCGAGAGGAATCAGATCCGCGGAGACGCCGCCGTCAACCTGAGGATTCTGGAATCCTGGCCGCACCCGATTCTGGAAATTCCATCGGCCGAGGCGTGGGACGAGGCCGCCCCGAACCTGGACCGGTTGGACGTCATCGTCGACGCCATCCTGGGCACCGGCATCACGCAACCGCTGCGGGGACTCTATGCGGACGCGGTGGCGGCGATCAATGAGACGGACGCGTTTGTGCTGTCGGTGGACATACCGTCCGGGATGCCGGCCGATTCGGTCAAATCGCCGCCCCTTGCGATTCGCGCCGATGCCACCGTGACTTTTACGGCCCCCAAGGTCGCGCACGCCCTGAATAGCAGCCAGGAATGCATCGGCGACCTCTACGTCGCGCCGATCGGCACGCCGCCTTCGCTGCTGGATCGGGAGGAGTTCTTCCTCCATCTTCTTACGCCAGAAGACATTCGGCGCGAAACGTTCATCAGACCCGTCAGCTCTCATAAAGGCTTCTACGGGGACGTCGCGCTGATCGCCGGCAGCCTTGGAAAGAGCGGCGCGGCCGCGCTTTGCGGCTCGGCTGCGCTGCGGTCGGGCTCAGGCCTCGTAACGGTGCTGACTCCCCGCAGCGTCCAACTGACGGTGGCCTCCGCTCAACCTGAACTCATGACGGAGGGACTTGGGGAAACTGAGACCGGCAGTCTTTCAGACTCCGCCGCCGCACTTGCTCTGGAGAAACTGCAGGGGCGGGACGCCGCAGGCCTGGGTCCCGGCCTGAGCTTGCACCCGGAAACCGTCCGCCTGGCGCACAACCTGGTGGCTGAATCGCCGGCGCCCCTGGTGATCGACGCCGACGGCCTGAATGCGTTCGAGGGCAATCTGGATCGGCTGAGCAACCGGCACGGACTCCCCCTGATCCTGACCCCTCACCCGGGAGAGTTTTCCCGATTGACCGCCAAACCCGTGGCGGACCTGTTGGAAGACCAGGTCGAACTCACGCGTTCCTTCGCCGTTCGTCGCCATCTGTGGATCGTGCTCAAGACCTTTCGTCCGCTGATCGCAGCGCCCGACGGAAGGCTCTTCGTTTCGGCAGTGGGAAACCCGGGCATGGCGACGGCAGGCATGGGGGATGTCTTAACGGGCGTTTTGACTTCGATGGTCGGCCGCGCGCGGGCCGCAGGTCTAAACGACGTCGACGACGTCACGCAGGCCGTTTGCGCCGCGGTTTTTCTGCACGCAATCGCCGGCGACGTCGCCGCCGAAAGCGTAGGCCAGGAGTCCCTGACGGCCGGCGATGTCATCGACTGCCTGCCGGAAGCCTGGGATATCCTGCTCGAGACCGATGAAACGCCGCTTTGAATCATCTCGAGCCGAAGAGACTCTGGAATTCGGAAGAGAGATCGGCCGCGAACTGACGGCCCCCGCCCTCATTCTGCTGGACGGAGACCTGGGGGCCGGGAAAACCCTCCTGGTCCGCGGCATCGTGGAGGGTCTGGGAATCTCAGATTCGTCGGAAGTGCGCAGTCCGACCTTCAGCCTCGTAAACCGCCACCGAACCCCTTGCGGGACCGTCTACCACGTGGACCTGTATCGGCTCGACACCCTCCGGCAGCAGGATTCCATCGGACTGCAGGAGATTCTGGCCGATGAAACCGCCTTCGTTCTGATCGAATGGGGGGATCAGCTCCTGCTGCCGCATGAAGGCGCGCTGCGAATCAGAATCCGGCGAGACGATCGGCGGGGCCGTCGCAGCATCCGGGTTGACGGCGGGAAGGTCTGACGCGTGGGATCTCTCCGACCCGTCGAACTTTTTGAGCGAAAAGTTCGCCCATTTTGAAAGTGCGTCGTTATAAGGGTTGACATGCGACGCAGCACAGGCTTTTCACTCATGGAATTGCTGTTGGCGGTCGCGCTGGGGGCTCTTCTGCTGCTGGCGGGAGTCTCCGCCCTGACTGGCCTTCAGACGCAAATGCGTCTTTACACGGCGGTTGCGCTGTTCGCCTCCAGCCTCCAGACTGCGCGGTCGGAAGCCTTGTCGAGAGGCGCGGCGATCGAGCTGCAGATCGACCCGACCCGAACCGCCTTCCTGAGCGTTCCGAGGGGGTTCGCGCCCCAGGGCGAATGGCAGTTTCTGCCTCCCGGCGTGTCCTTTTCGAAATTTCCTGCGTCGAATTTGACTTTTTATTCCAGGGGGGTCGCCGTGCCGGCGGCTACCTATCATCTGTCCGCCGACCGCTGGAGTGCGGAAGTGGTTGTCGCGGGAGGAGGACGAATCCGCTGGAGGTTTCTCGATGACTCGTAAACGAACGGAAAGAGGTTTCGGTCTGACCGAGATCATATGGTCCGCCTTGATTTTCGCCTTTGTTTTTCTGACCTTTACGTTCTCCTATCTGAGCGCCGTGCAGGCCTGGGCGCGATCCGGCGGCGGCTTCTCCAGCACGATCGATAAGTGGAACGACGTACAGGAATTCCGGCTGAATCCAAGCCAGGGAAGCGCTCAATTGCAGATTGGAGAAGGGATTCCGCCCTTGCGCCGGGCGGTTCTGGACGACGGTTTCGGCCGCCGATGGGAGGTGTGGTCCGATGCCCGGTAGGAGATTGTCGTGCGCCATTCAGTGCACTTCAGCTGAAGCGCTGTCACCGGGACGGAGGCGACGACGACGCGCCGGGACGGCCCCCGGCGCATTCCCTCAGGAAATGGCGGGAGATCGGGATGGAGTTCCGGTCGACCGCCGCAGCGGCTTTTCACTGGTGGAAGCCCTCTGGGCTGCATTTCTGGGAAGCGCTCTGCTTGTGCTGATTCTGGTTTCCACCACTCGACTGCAAACCCATTTCAACGACCTGACGCGAACCCTGGAAGGAGAGGGGAACGTGCGCCAGGCGCCTCTGCTTCTGTACCGGCTGGCTTCCCCTGCCGGCTGCCGCTGGTCTGCAGGCCTCGATGTGGCGCCTGACGGAACCGTCAGCATTCGCGCGGACATCGATGGAAACGCCGGGTTTCCAGACGGCAGCCTCGATTCGTCGTTTGAAAGGATCGACATCCGCAAAAAGGACGACGCCATTCAGGTTCGGAGCGGCGCCGGGACCTTTCAACCGGTATTCCGCTACATTTCGGAGTTTCATCCGGAATCGCCGCGACCCGACCGCCTCGAGATCCGCCTGGGAGGCGGACTGATGGATCCGGCCCTTTCGGAATCCTTCCAGAAGGAGCTGGCATTCTCGTTTCTGCTGACCCTCTGGAATCGGACCGACACGCTTTTCTTGCGAGGAGAGCCGACGCCATGAGCGAAAAGAACGGATGGGTGCTGCTGACGGTTTTAGTGATCATGACCGTCTTCGCAGGGGCGGCCATGGGGCTGCACCTTCAAATGAAGCGTTACTGGGAACTGGACCGGAATGTGGAAGCGCAGATGTACAGTTCCGTTCTGGCGGAAAACGGCATCATACTGGCCCGCCACCTGCTGCCTCATCAGGAGATCGACGAACTCCTCTCCGGCCGGAACGGGGCCTTCGAAACTCCCCTTTCCGGGGCCTGGAGGAATCCGGTTCCGCCGGCCGCGGCGGCGGTCATGGACCCGGCTTCCCATCAATTGGAATACGACGACGGATTGCCGTTTTTCGGCGCCCAGACGCTGCTGCGCAGCGGGTATGCAGCGGATGGGGGAGGGTTCTTTTTCACCAAGTTCTCCAACAATCCGGAGGAGGCGCCGGACCGCGACGAGGACGGCATCGTGCTGGTTCGTTCCCTAGGCGTCGTTCCCCCCGCGCGATTCACCCGCCCGGACAATCATACGACCCTGCTGGAAGCGCGGCTGCGCCAGGAACGGCCCTTTCTATTGAAGAGCCCCTTAACCTTTTCGGCCGGCTCCGGCGAGTTCCAGTGGTCTGGGGAGGGGTTTCGAATTGTACCGGGCGATGACGCCCCTCTTGCCGTCGTCCTCGCCGGGCCTTCCGAACTGCGGGAGCAACTGGAAGAAAGCCTGCAGGGGCTTCCCGGATTCCTCTTCTCCGACGCCGTCAGCCTGCTGGAAGACCAGACCGAATCCTTCACGGAGGGGCCCGGCCGCCGCATTTTCGAGCCGGCGGATTTGACTCACTTCCGGGCCAATCTGCCCCATTACGCCGAATCGTTCCCGCCCGCGGCTTCGGGCCGTTGTCTTCTCCACCTCCCGAACGGAGGAAGCTTGTCGGGGGAATTCGACGGGCTGCTGGTCGTCGAAGGAGACGTCAGGATCGTCGGGGATGCCCGAATCCGAGGGGTGGTGGCGCACCTGGGGTCTGGGTCTCTCGAACTGTCGGACCGAGCCGTCGTGCGCGGCGGAATTTGGATGTTGAACCCGTCCGGGCTGGAGCAAGGCGCTGCAACCATCCGCCTCGCAGTTTCGGGCCAAGCCTCCGTCGTTTATGACCGGGATGAGGTCCGCCGGGCGCAGACCTGCCTCCCGCCGACCATGCTGTCCTGGAGGATTCTATTCCCGGAGATGACGCAATAGCAGGCGGAGACTCCGACGCCGGATTCCCGGTCTGTACGCGGTTTGAACGGAGTTGTGACCTCGGGCACAGGGGGGCCGAATTTGCGGGAGTATAGTACACTGAACGATCATGAAGTCCTTCTTTGTCCTATGTCTGCTGGTTTCGCCCGTCTGGGCGCAGAATGCGCCATCGGAACCGCCGACGCTGGCGGAGCTGGCGCGGCGCGAGAAGGAGCGGCGCGCGAGCATTCAAAAGGAAGTTCCGCTGTTTACAAACCAGGACCTGTCAAAATTGCCGCGCGCTCGGGTCAGCACCAGCGGACGTTCGGTCACGAAGCCCGCCCGGGCCGTCGAAGAGAATTCGACCGCGGAACTGGCGCCGACGGCGGATTTGCCGGAGTGGCCCGATCTGGAGGCCTGGCATGATGGGTTTCAGGAGGCGACGCTGCTTTACCGCACTGCGGTCAACAAGGCCCAGATCCTTCAATTGAAGATGAATAATTTGCGAAACGCATTTTTCTCGGAACAAGACGGCGCCACCCAAGAGCGCATTCATGCGGAAATGGACCGTACGTTCCGCGAGCTCAGCTCCTCTGAAGCAGAAATCGACTCCGCCCGCAAGGAGATCGAGAATCTCGAACGGGAGGCGCTCCGAACCGGCGTGCCGGTCGGCGACGTCCGTCGCTTGAAGGGTGAGCTTCCAGCCTACGAAAAAATCATCACGCCGGAAACGGCGACCCCCTGAACCGAATTTGCACGGCCCGCCTGCCGCAAGGCCGCCAGCGCCGAAACGCCCGCAATCCTTCAGGCTTTCGGGTTAGCCCCTCCGCTTGCCCGCCAGATACAGCGTCGCCACGCCGCCCGTCAGCGAGGTGCGGCAAACCTCCGCATAACCGATTCTGGTCATTTCGCGAGCCAATCGGGGCGGCTCGGGAAACTCCTGCACCGACCGCGGAAGGTAGGAATACGGACCCTCCGCTCCTGAAAGCCAGGCCCCCATCCTCGGGAGCACTCGAGTGAAATAGAATCGATACAATTGCCGAAAGACCGGAAACGTAGGCAATGAAAACTCAAGCACGGCCAGAGTTCCCGACGGTTTCAGGACCCGCAGCGTCTCAGCCAACCCCGCCTGTAAATCCTCAATATTCCGAAGTCCGAAAGCAATGCTGACGGCGTCGAACGCGGCGTCGGCAAACGGAAGCCTCAGCGCGTCCCCTTCGACGAAGAATACGGGGCTTCCGGCGTCGCGGGCCTTTTGCAGACCTCGAGTCAGCATGGGGCGACAGAAATCGCATGCCGCCACTTTGCCCAGCCCTGATATCGCCAGCGCCAAATCCCCGGTTCCGGCGCACAAGTCCAGCAGGTACGGTGACGGAGGAAGCCGGCGGGCGAGCCTCTCCTTAGTGAGGCGGCGCCAACGCCGGTCGATCGACAGAGACAGCAGTCGATTCAAGAAGTCGTAGCGGTGAGCGATGGACGCAAACATCCTCCGAACGCTTTCAGCGCTCTTCTCTACCATGGGTCGTTTGCGACTTTTTCCCAGACGCTCCGCACCATCTCATCCGGAAGGTCGTCGCGTTCGACGGTGCCGCCGATCCCCTTCAGCAACACAAAAACGGTCCGATCTCCCAGCC
>DATKAT010000248.1:0-6397 GCA_035514675.1 Acidobacteriota bacterium
TCTTCCCCGTCGCCGACAGAAACGTCCGTCAGCAGGCGCACGTCGGTCAACTCGACGCCCGGAAGCGTAGCGAATCGAGCTCCGCCCCTCAGGCCGATGAAAGTCCCGCCGTTTCCGATCCACTTTTTGAGCTTTTCGACCCCTTCTTCCCGCATGAGCCAGGGGTAATCTTCGGCGGCTCCGTCGGGGAACACGATCACGTTGTAGCGGCTCAAATCGACGTCAGCAAAGTATTCCGCGCGAGCGGCCGTAAAAGGAAGCTCAAAGCGCTGTTCTAGCAGAGAGTGCACGCCTCCAAAAGCAACCGCCGAAATCGGCTTGTCGGTCATCACCAGAATCTGCGGCTTCTGAAGGTCGATGATGGTGCGGGATCCGAGTCCGGCGCCGACCTCGTTCCATGCGGTTTGAACTGCAAACACGGTCGCCCCGAAACGCTGCGCCAATTCGTCGACGCGACGATGCAGAGTCCCCGGGTTTCGTTCCACGCGGGCGACGAACGTGCCGGCGGGAAAGTCAATGCCGCCGTTGACAAATGGACGCGTGCCGATAGCCACCCGGTAATCCTCGCTCAACAGGCGGCCGGCCAGCTTTACGCCAGCGTCGCTTTCGGAGGTGAACAGGTAGGCGTAGTTGGCCGGACCGTTCAGGACGCGCCCTGGAGCCGTCGGCGTCTCATTCACCCGCACGGCGTTGTCCAGCGGCGCCGGCTGTCGGCTCAGCACCGCGTCGATGCCGAAAAGGATGGGCAGCGCCCAGGCCGACACGTCGTAAAACTGGGAACCTTCCTTGCGCACCCGGCTGCCCAGGCGGGAGTCCCTCTCCAACCGTTCAGCCATCTCCCTGAGGAACCGCTCCTCCAACTTCGGCTCCGGCTCCAACAGCGTCTGAATCAGCCGTTTCCGGGGCTGCGCAAGAGGGATGACGAAGCTGCCGGATGGAAGATCCAGGGCCTGAATGCTTTCGTCCAGGTAAGTACGGGCCTGCGCGACGACCGCGTCGGCCTCCAGGCGGTAAACCTCGACGCGGTGGCGCAGCAGAAGTTCGACCAGATCGTGCAGGCGGCCCGGATCCCGCCCAGGCAGCAGGACATAGGATTGGATCTCTTCGGACTCGGCTTCCCTCATCCCGGTCTCAAAAAAGTCGAAAAAGTAGCGGAGAAACCCTTCCCGATTGTCTGCCAGCGCCTCCAGCGTCGCCATGTTCGCTATAAAGTGAGAGTGGGTGGCGTTTCGAAGGGTGGCGATCGTCCCGTCCGGCTTTTCCCAGGCAAGATTCTTCCAACCGCCTCCGTTGGTTTCGTAAGTGGCCGCTACGGCGCCGTTCAGGGCCGGATAGGTGTCCCAGTAGCCGGGATAATAAAGGTCGTAGGTTTCGTCTTTGATGTAGGTCCAGCCGAAACGGTCGAAATATCGAGCCGTGTAGCGTCCGATTTCGGTGGCCCAGTCCCGCAGCGCCGGCGGATAGTTCAGATTCATCGGGGTGGTGAACGGAGCGAACGTGTATTCGTTCGGCTCGCCGTGATTGTCGATAAATACCTGCGGATTCCAGTGGTGCAGCATCCGGGCGTTGGCGCGCGTTTCCACCTGGCTCAGGGCGAAGGCGTCACGGTTCGAATCGATCAAGTAATGATTGCCGTCCGAACTGATAAACCACTGGGGATGGTGTTCCGAAGCGTATGGGTCGGCGGTGCCGTTCGGTCCGATGGTGGAGGCCTTCATCCAGGTAACGAAGGTCTGGTGGCTGTCCGGGTTGGCGGTCATGTTCAGGATCGTGACGACGTTGTCCAAAATTTTGCGGGTGAGCGGGTCGGTGCCGGCGGCCAGTTGATAGGCCATTTGAATTGCCGCCTCAAAGGCGGCCGTCTCCCCTCCGTCATTGGCGTAATTCATCCACCCGATGGGAGGGACTTCCGCCACGATTCGGTCCACTTCCTCCCTGGTGACGCTTCGAGGGTCGGTCAGGCGAGCGACGCTCTCGCGGATTTCTTCCACTCTGCTTAAATTCTCGGGAGAGGAAATCACCAGCAGATACATGTCGCGACGCTGAACAGACCTGCCGAAATGAACGACTTGAACGCGATCGCCGGCTTCCTGCAGCCGATGAATGTAATCGACCATTTGGTGATGATCGGTCAAATAGCTCCCCACTTCGTGTCCGAGCGCCGATTCGGGCGTCGGTATCTCGGAATTGTAGGCGCCCCCCGGAAGCCATTCGAAACTCTGGCCGACAAGCATCGGCGCCGGGTAGAAGGCCGCAATCAAGGCCGCAAACAAAAGCTTTCTCATTTTCCTCCTCCCAAAATCAACAGGCTGACGGGCCGCAATCCTGCCCCCGTTGCGGTTTTATGGATTTTCGAGGCGAGACGGCCGCGACTGGAAGGCAGCGATCCAGAAAACGCTTCCCTCCCAACGCCGCCATTCCCTCCGTTTCCGATTCTTCTCGATCTGTAGAATGCCAGAGCGCTGCGCCGAGTGACAACCGCCATGGACTTCTGAAGATCAGGAGGGGAGATCCTTAAAAAGGTCGTACTTTTTGATCTTGTAGCGGAGCGTGTCTCGGGTTACGGAAAGAAGCCTCGCGGCCTCGCTCTGGTTCCCCTTTGCCTTCGCCAGCGCCTGACGAACCAGATTTTTCTCCACTTCATATAGATCCAGCCCCCCTTCCGGAACCGCAATGCCGGCCGGAGACTCGCCTTCGCGCCTGGGTTCGGCGATCCGAAGCGGAAACAGGTCCACGTCGAGATGACCGTCGTCCTGCAGGATCATGGCCCGTTCGATGGCGTTTCTCAGCTCGCGCACGTTGCCGGGCCAATGGTACAGGCTGAAGGTCTTGCGGACTCGTTCGGTGACGCCGCGGATCGACTTGTTGAACAACCGGTTATATTCAGAGATAAACGCAGCTGTCAGAGGCTCGATGTCCTCCCTTCGATCCCGCAGTGGGGGAAGAACGATCGGAATCACCGAAAGGCGGTAAAAGAGGTCCTCTCGAAACTTCCGGTTGCGGACCATTTCCTCTAGATCGCAATTGGTGGCGCAGATGATTCGAACGTCGACCTGGATGTCCTTGATCCCGCCGATCCGCCGGAAGGTCTGGCCTTCCACCACTCGCAGGAGCTTCGCCTGCAGGTTGAGCGCCATCTCGCTGATTTCGTCGAAAAAAAAGGAGCCGCCGTCGCTCTGCTCGAACAGGCCTTTTTTCAGAACCTTCGCGTCTGTAAAGGCGCCTCTTTCATGCCCGAACAGTTCGCTTTCCAGAAGCTGCTCCGGTATGGCGGCGCAGTTGAGCACCATAAAGGGCCGCCGGCTGCGGTCGCTTTCGTAGTGGAGGGCCTTTGCAACCAGATCCTTTCCCGTACCGCTTTCGCCCTGAATCAGGAGCGTACTGGTTTCGGTCCGTGCAATTTTGACAATAAGCTTCTTAATTGAGCGCATCGAATCGGAGACTCCGATGATCTGGTCCAGGGAGTGGCTCTTCTTGTCCTCGCGGGCGACCTTATCCAACTGGTCGCGCATGTCTCGGGCATCCAGAGCGTTCCGTATAGAATTCAGGAGGCGCTCGAAGTTGATCGGCTTCTCCAGATAATCGTAGGCGCCGATCTGGAGCGCCCGCACGGCGTCTTCAATCTGTCCGAACGCCGTAATCATGACCACGGGCGTCGCAGGCGCCAGTTTCTTCAGCTCCAACAGAAGCTTCAAGCCGTTTCCGTCGGGCAGGCGAACATCCAGCGTCACCAGTTCCGGCAGGTTCTCCTGAAAGAGTCTGATCCCCTCTTCATAGGTGGCGGCTTCCATGACGCCGTAGCCGGCGCTCTCCAGCTTCTGGCGAAGCGTCCAGCGCACCAATTTTTCATCGTCGACTACCAAAATGGATTTCATTTTCCGGATTCCCGCGGCGGATTCGCGCCAGCCTGACTAAACCGGGCCGTTCCACCGCTCATTGACACGTCACATTATCACAGCCTGAAAGGAGCTTTCCCGTGCTGCCCTCGGTCGATCGGAAATGCAGCAGTCCCGTCCTGCCTTCATGGACGGCTCCGATTTGTCCAGTCCTCGAATCTAAAATTGGCCCAATGATTCACATCCTGAAAAACATCGCATGCGGATTGGCGCCATCGACTCTTTCGGACGGGCTCCATTGGGTGATTTAGCCCACTCCGGGCTGCAAGGCATGTTTAAATGACCCACCTGAAACCTCAATTTGGAAGTGTCGCTCGCTTCCGACGCGGGCGCCGTTTCCTTTTCTGTCGGAGCACGCGAGTGTGGCGCAGAAGAGCCTCAAAACGGGCGTTTCCGCCGGGGTCGACATTGGAGGCGTACCTCTCCACGAATGAACGGATCCGATTCGAGGAAAACTCCAGGGCGTCGCAAACCCACTCGAAACTTCCCGGCGTCGCCTTTGTTTCCAGAAACCAAGCCAGGGCTTCTTCAAAGTGCTTCCGGGCTTTCCGGTCAGCGGAGCGAGCCAGAGTCAGGTCGAAGAACGCCTGTCGAAGGATGGCTAGCGCCAGTCGGGGCGCGGATGAGTCGACGGAATTTCGAGGTGGGTACAATCCTTGACTTCTCAGTTCGGTCAGTTGCATGTCGGCCCTTTCCCTTTTTCAAGTTTCGATTGCACGGTTTTCGCCAGACGAGTCCGCCAGGCGTCCGTCACACTAAGCGCCACGCACGATCGATGCCAAAAAGAGAGCGGCGCCGAACTTTCCTCTTGGCCGAGCCCAAGCGACCTGAGCATCGATTCCGGCTCGGCCCGAAGTGTGGCCCCCGAATTGCTGGTAAAGTGGGTGAATGGATGCATGGATCGGAGCGACTGCTTCGCGACGGGCCGGCGACTTCGAACTCTGGAGTTAAAGTCGAACTGTCAGTTCGACCAAGACCGGTCGCTCGCGGGAGCGTTTCGGCGCTATTGACGAACGTCGCTCCACGAAGCGTCACGTTTCATACATGACGGGAGGCTTTTTACTATGAAATACCGCAAAATCGTCGTTGGGATCGATTTTTCCGAAGCTTCGCTTCGCGCGTTGGAGACGGCTCTAAACCTGGATCTGGCCGACAACGGCCGACTGTTCCTGGTGCACGTAGTGGACGGCCCGGTGTCCACGGTGCCCCCCTTTGGAGAGTTGACCCACTTGGAGCCGGACGTCCGGGAAGGACTGGATGAAAAGTTGAAGGACTTCATCCCTGAGAACTATCAGGCCTTGGATCACATTGAGACAGTCATTCTCTACGGTCCTCCGTCCCGTCAACTGGCTCAGTTCGCCGAGTCGGTGTCGGCCGAGATGATCGTGACCGGAACTCGCGGGTTGACCGGACTTTCCCGGATCCTGCTGGGAAGCACGGCGGAGCACCTGCTGCGCGTGGCGCCTTGCCAGGTCTTGGTCGTCAAGCCCCACTCCTATGAGCTGGAGGAGGGAGCCGGAGAGGAGTCCGAACTGAAGTCCCACGCGGAGTTGAATTGACGATCGATCCCGCGGAGCTCTGCATCGCAATTTGGGTTGAAGCTCTTTTTTGGTTGAGTTCGGCAGGCGCCTCTGCGTCTCCGCCGCGCTTGGCTCGAATTTTTCCGGAAAATGCGGGAGGATGAGTCACCGGCATTTGCCGCGCGCCGAGCGACAATGCGCAGGAGAGCCGCGCTGGCCGCGGATCATGGTGTCCGCAGAGGTGCTCTTTCCGTGTGCCGAGTATTTCCAAAAGCTGCAGCGCTGTCGGGTTCGTTCGCCGGTTCGCCGAGGCGCCGAATAGTGCCGACCATCCGGACTGAAGTCGCTTAGCGCTGCCAGCCGGATGCAGGATTCGAAGCGATGTCACCGCAGAAGAAAATTGCGCCGGAAACACGGTCTCCCGACGCCGAGCCTCTCATCGTTGCCCTGGACGTGGAAAGGATCGTCTGTTACGTCAATCCGGCCGGATGCCTGATTCTGGGCTATCCTCGCGAAGAGATTGTGGGCCAGAGCTGGCCAGCCCGATTCGTCCCCCGCAACGACCGAGAGGCGTTCCAGCGCGAATTTGAGAGATGGTGGAAGGAAGGCGGCCCCCAAGAGGGGCAGTACCCGCAGTTTCCCTTGCCGACCCGCGGCGGCGGGAAGCGCGTACTGCAATGGACGGCCGCTCCGATTCCGGATGCAAGCGGAAACACCACAGCCCTGCTGCTTACCGGCGAAGAGTCGCCGATGCAAAAGCAACGGATTCGAAAAGCTCTGAACCTCAGCGAAGTGCGCTTGCGAGCGATTTTGGACACCGTCGCCGACGGCATCATCACCATCGACGATCGGGGTCGCATTGAGAGCTTCAACCCCGCCGCTGAAGAAATTTTCGGTTACACGGCGGAGGAAGTCGTCGGCCGGAACGTCAGCATCCTGATGCCGGAGCCGGATCGGAGCGCCCACCATCGATACCTATCG
>DATKAT010000249.1:0-11184 GCA_035514675.1 Acidobacteriota bacterium
GCTGCCGTCGCCAGAGCCAAAAAGGGGAAGAGAACATTTGGTGGCTGCCGCGCAAGAAACTTGCAACTTTTAATTTTCGTTCCTATCCATCTAATTGAGCAAAAAAAAGAGCTTCGGACGACCGTCTGAGAGGGCAGAGGAAGCAGCGGAAGGATCGCAAGGCCCGAGCGCTCTGAAGGCCATTGTCCCGAAGGCTCAAGCCGGCGATCTGGAGGCACTCCAGGAACTCTACAGTCAGTACGCCCAAAAGATACTGAATTACCTGTACCGGATGACGGGCTCAAGAGAGGAAGCCGAAGACTTGGCACAGGATACTTTCATTCTCGCATTTAAGAACATCGCCGCCCTGAAGGATCCGGAAAAATTCCAGAGTTGGCTCTTTCGGATCGCTCAAAACAACGTATATCAACGCTTTCGGGGCTATCAGCCCCGTCTGGAGTCGATCGATCAGGACGATGCCATGGAACTTTCCGAACTGCAGAAGCGGGCGGCCCCCGAGCGAGATCCCGAACAGTCCGTACTTTCGAGCGAACTGAAGAGTCATATAGAGAAGGTGATTTCCGAGCTGCCGGAAAAATACCGAACGGTCTTCGTTCTGTCGGCCGTGCAAAAGCTCAGCTACCAGGAGATCAGCGAAATCGTCGACCGGTCCTTGGCGTCGGTCAAGTCGGACATTCACAGGGCGCGGGTGGAAGTGCGCAACAAGATCAAGCTATATCTGGGTGACAATTATGGAATGTCGAAGTTGCATTGAGGCTTTGACGGCCTACATGGATGGCGAGCTGGATTCCAGGGATTCCCAACAGGTGGAGCTTCACGTTTCGGAGTGTTCGGTCTGCAACGAAGAATTCCGATCCCTCCGCATCTCGTATGATTTGTTCGAGCAGCTTGGGACGATCGAGGTCCGGAAGGATCTTTGGGAGCGCGTGATCTCCGGGGCCGCGCCATCCCTTCCCGGGGCGCACGCCAAGCCGCGCTTTCAACGGCCTTCCTTTGGCTGGCTCCCCTACGCTGCCGGCTTCGCAGTCGTCGTCCTGGTTGCGGTTTTTTCCTTCAATTCGGCGAATCCTTCAGAGGATCTTCATGAATCGTTCGCAAGATTTCTGAACGAAAGGGAAGCGCTGGCGATCCGAAATGTCAACCTCTTAGAACAATCGATTCGCTCCGGGCGAAACAGCACGATGTACAACCCGTTTGTCCAGAGAATCGACCACTCGATTCAGAATCCATTTGCGCAGGAGTAGTCGATGAGATCCTATTGCGTCCTGCTTCGAGTCCCTTTTGTTTTTCTGATCCTTTCGCTGACTCCCCACCTGCGGGCGCAAGATTCCTGGGAAAACATTCGCGGAATTGCTGAGTCGCAACACGAAATCGTGATGCTGATGATCCAGCAGGAGCGGTTCGACTCTGTGTTCGATGCCGCCCGAAAAATCTTTGAACTGCAATTTCCGCCCCACCACGAGCACCTGTTGGTAAAGGAAGCGGAGATGCTGACCGACGCGCTATTGATGCACGATCAGGTTCAGATCGCCCACCAGGTTTTGGATTGCGCATTGCTGAACGTTTCGACCAACCATTCGAAGGCGGCGCTGCATCGAGAGAAAGCCTACGTGTTTAAGAAGGAAGGCAAAGCTGAAGAGGCTATGGAGCATTTCCAGAAATCGATCGAACTGGAGAAGGAGGAAGGCGAACCGGGCCCCGGTTGACGAATCCGCGTCTGCCTAGCGACGGGCGCCTGGCCCGCGAGTCGCGCTTGCGCCTCGCTGAATCGTGATGAAAACCAGCGAAAAATCCCTCAAATCGGGACAGTCTGCGGCGACGGACGATCGCTTCACAACCGTCTCAGGACGAAAAATCCGCAAGCTGTACGTTCCCGAAGATCTTCCTTCCGGTCATTACGACAAGGAAATCGGGTTGCCGGGAGCCTTCCCCTACACGCGCGGGATCCATGCGGACATGTACCGTGGGAAGAAGTGGACGATGCGCCAGTTTTCCGGATTCGGAAGCGCCGAAGAGACCAATAGCCGGTTCAAGTTCCTGCTGGAGCAGGGGCAGACCGGGCTCTCGGTAGCATTCGATTTGCCGACGCTGATGGGAGTGGATTCGGACAGCGCCGTGGCGGAAGGCGAAGTGGGGAAATGCGGCGTGGCCATCGACAGTCTCGCGGACATGGAGGTCCTGTTTGACGGCATCCGACTCGACGAGGCGTCGACGTCGATGACGATCAACGCTCCGGCGGCGGTCCTTCTGGCCATGTATCTGGCGGTGGCCGATCGGCAGCGGGCATCGTTTCGACAGATTCGAGGTACTCTCCAAAATGACATTCTCAAGGAGTACATCGCTCAGAAGGAGTGGATTTATCCCGCCGAACCTTCCATGCGCCTGATCGTCGACAGCATCGAGTTCTGCACGGAGCACGTCCCGAATTACAATGCGATCTCCATCAGCGGATACCATATTCGGGAAGCCGGTTCGACTGCGGCCCAGGAACTGGCCTTCACGCTGCGAGACGGAATCGAGTACGTGGAATGGTGTTTGCGCCGGGGATTGGCCCTCGACGACTTCGCGCCTCGACTTTCATTTTTTTTCAATTCCCACAACGATTTTTTCGAAGAGATCGCAAAATTCCGAGCGGCGCGCCGAGTTTGGGCAAAGGTCATGCGCGAACGGTTTCAGTCCCGGCAGGAGCGTTCATGGCAGTGCCGATTTCACACGCAGACTGCCGGCTGCAGTCTGACCGCACAGCAGCCGTTCAACAATGTGATTCGCACCGCCATTCAGGCCCTGGCCGGCGTTCTGGGAGGCACGAATTCCCTGCACACCAACTCCATGGACGAAGCGCTTGCGCTGCCCACCGAGCAGAGCGCCCGAATCGCTCTGCGCACGCAGCAGATTCTGGCGCATGAAAGCGGCGTGGCCAACACTGTCGATCCCTTGGGCGGCTCGTACTTTCTGGAGTCTCTGACGAACGAACTGGAGGAGGATGCATTCCGGTACTTCGAAGAGATCGACTCGATGGGCGGTATGATCGCAGCGATTGAACGGGGTTATCCGCAGAAGGAGATTCAGGAGGCGTCCTACCAGTACCAAAGGGCGATGGAGGCGGGAGAGAAGAAAGTGGTCGGCGTCAATTCATTTCTGGTGGACGAAGAGCCGCCGGTCGAAATCCTTCGAATCGGCGAAGAAGTCCGGGAGCGGCAGTCGGCGAAGCTCAAGAAGCTGCGTCGCAGTCGAAGCGAAAGGGAAGTCAGGAATGCGCTTGACCAACTAACGACCAGCGCCCGTTCAGACGAAAATCTCATGCCTGCGATCATCGACGCGGTCAAGTCATACGCTACGCTGGGGGAAATCTGCCTGACGCTGCAGGACGTCTTCGGCGTTTACGAGGAACCAGTTTTTTGAGTTGACCTCAGCGGACAGGCCGTTCAGCGCTCGGTTCCGAAATCCGCTGTCGTTTGCGGCGGCGGGACGGCCCGCATTTCTCTGCCGCCCTTCCTCGTCGATCCCGCCGCCTTTGAGTCCGGCGGGCGCCCGCGGGCCGGACGAAGCCCAACGCCGCTCGTCCCTTGCAGTATAATGCGTGTTGAGAAGCCGTTGAACCCGGAAGCCTGCGCTTCGTTCCGCAGGCGCGAGGCGTTCGGGTCGATTCCAGAGGTCGGAAGTGTCCAAACGAAGAATTCGAGTATTGATCGCCAAGCCGGGCCTTGACGGACATGACCGGGGGGCCAAAATCGTGGCTCGAGCCCTTCGAGATGCCGGAATGGAAGTCATTTACACCGGGTTGCGCCAGACTCCGGAGCAGATCGTGCGGGCTGCTCTGCAGGAGGACGTCGACGCGATCGGTCTTTCGGTGCTTTCCGGCGCCCATATGCATCTGTTCGGGAGAGTCATGGACCTGTTGAAAGAGCAAGGCGGTGAAGACTTGCTGGTTTTCGGCGGCGGAATAGTGCCCGACGAAGACATTCCGAAGTTAAAGGAGATGGGCGTTTCCGGAATTTTCCAACCCGGGGCCACAAGCAGTCAGATCGTTCAGTTCCTCGAAGACAACATCCATGCCTCCAGAAGCGCCTGAGTCGGAACCTTCTTTGCAGAAATTGCGGTGCGAGTTCAGGCGTCTCTATCAGGAGCTGAAAGGAGGGGAAGCTCCTGCCTGTCAGGTGGAATTCTATCCGTACAGCAATCTGACCCATACGATTCGTGTGCGAAACGGAAGAATCCTGGTTCGGCTCAGCGACCTGCTGATCGATGCCCCCGCGACGGTTCAGACCTCGGCCCTGTCCATTCTGGTCCATCGGCTGCTGCGGGCGCCGGTGCCGGAAAATGTGAAGCGCCGGTATCAGAATCACATCCAGAAGCCGCAATTCGTGGCGTCGCTCCGAAAGCTTCGTCGCAGCCGGGGCCGAAAGCATCTCAGCTCCCCGAGGGGTGTGGTGTACGATCTACAGACGCTCTATGAAGATCTCAACCGCGAATTCTTTCAAAGCCGCTTGCGCGTCCGCCACTTGTCCTGGAGCCGTCGCAGAAATCGACGAGTTCTTGGACATTACGACGCCGCCCATGACGCCATCGTGATCGATCGGCGGCTGGACAATCCGCTGGTTCCGGAGTATGTCGTTCGATACGTGCTGTTTCACGAAATGCTGCACGCCCGACTGGGCGACGAAATCTGCGATGGAAAGCTTTTCAGCCACCATCGGCGTTTTCGTCAGGCCGAGCGGAGGTTCCCTCAGTTTCTCGAGGCCGGCCGGTTCATTCGGGAGCACCTCAGCGGGTGAACGGGCAGGTCCGCTCAACCGTCGCCCAGGCTTCGCTTCAGGTCTTCAGGATAGACGGCGGCCGTGCCGATCTTGCCGACCACGACTCCGGCCGCGTGGTTGGCCAGCAGAGCCGCTTCGTAAAGAGGAGCGCCTGCGGCCGCGGCCAGGGTGAAAACTGCGATCACGGTATCGCCGGCGCCGGTCACGTCGAAGACTTCTCGAGCCGCCGTCTCAATTTCAAACACCTGATCCCCCTCGAAGAGCGCCATTCCAGCTTCTCCCAACGTCACCAGCAGAGCCTTCGATTCGGCCGTTTCGAGAAGCCTCCTGGCCGCGCGTCGTAGATCCGAAAAGCTCTCCAGCGGGATCCCCGAGGCCGTCTCGGTTTCCTTTTTGTTGGGAGTAATCACAGTGGCGCCTCGATAGGCGGCGAAATCGCGCAGCTTCGGGTCTACCGCAAGGAACCGCCCGCTTGAACGAGCCCGCTCGATCAACATCCGGGCGGTTCCTTCCGCCAGAATCCCTTTTGAGTAATCCGAAAGGATGACGGCGTCGGATTCGGCGATGGCGCGGCCTGCCTGTTCTGCGACTTCCGTGCGAACGGCGCTGGAAATGGGGGATCGGTCCTCTCGATCGGTGCGGCAGACCTGCTGCTGATGGGCGATGATCCGGGACTTGACGGTGGTCAGTCGGGAAGAGTCAAACACCAGGCCGTCCCTGCTGATTTTGTGGCTCTCCAGATTCTCGCAAAAGGAATGGGAGGCGGAATCGGTCCCGAGAATCCCCACCAGCAGCGGCTCCGCACCCAGCGAAACAAGGTTCACCGCTACGTTTGCGGCGCCGCCTAGTCGAGTCGATTCGCGATCGACCTCCACCACCGGCACCGGCGCTTCCGGAGAGATGCGCCGAACGCTTCCCCAGATGAATTCATCCAGGATCAGATCTCCGATGACCGCAATTTTCCTTCCCTCGAGTTCGCTGATCCAGCGGGACAAGTTCATAGCAACTCCAAGACGGCTGCAAACGTCTGATCGACGGTTATCGAATGAATGCACTTCGGTTCTTCATAGTGGAGGCACTGGCGCCCGGGGCATGGAATGCAATCCAGGTCGGCCTGCAACACTCGAGACTCGGTTCCCCAGGGGCGCCAGACCTGCGGATCCGAGGACCCGAAGACGGCCGCCACAGGCTTTTTCAAGGCTGCTGCGATGTGGGTGGTGCCGGTGTCGTTTCCGATGAAGGCCCGACAACGGGCGGCCAGGGCTGTAAAGCGATGAATCGAGCCGGGGCCGAACACGCGGAGGTTGTCTGCGCCGACCCGCCGGAAAGGCTCCAGGAGGGCCTCTTCTCCAGGGCCTGCGGTGGCTACGACCGAGTGCCCGGAAACTGCCAGACGGCAGGCCAATTCGACGAAGTTTGCAAGAGGCCAGCGCTTCGTTTCGAAAGCCGCCGCAGGTTGAATCAGCAGGAATCCCGGATTGAGGCTCATTTTCCGCAAGCTCCGCTCGACTTCCTCTTCGGCTTGCGGGCTGCGACTGACGTAGAGGGGGGGGACGACGTCAACGGTCGCGCCCAGGGCCAGAAGGGGGCTGATCTGATGTTCGACCGTATGCAGCTGAGATCGGCCCCACAGAATCGAGGATTCGGGAACCTTGAAATTGTAGGCCCGGGCGTTTCGACCCGACGCGTACCCGACCCGGAGCGGGGCTCCCGAGAAGTAGGCGAGCAGGGCCGCCGTCGTACCCCCATGCAGGTCGATGACTGCTTCCGATTGAAACTCTCTGATGCGGCGGATCGCTTCAATTCGGCCGGGGAGGCCGTCTCTACGCCGAATCACAAACAGGCGGTCCAGGTCCGGGTGTCCTTCCAGCACCTGATGAAAAGGATCTTCCGCAACGACGCCGATCCGGTGCGCGAGCGTGCCCGCTGCGGAGAGCGCGGGGGTCATCAGCACGGTGTCCCCGAGGGAACGAAGCCGAATCATTAAAAGACGCTTGAATCTCACGATGGCAGTCCAAAAGCAACCGTGGCCAGCCGGCGGTAGCGTGCGCCGGTTGGCTGGAGGACACTCTGGTACAGCGCCAGACATTCGACTGGAAAAGCCACGGCGGCAACGTCCGAGTCCTTTTCAATCCACTGGCGCAGACGACTCAGGCCCTTTCTGCCTTTGACCCGCGCCAGCGTCAGATGCGGCAGGAAAGGGCGTTGCTCCTGTTGGAATCCCAGGCTGGACAATCCGCCGCATACCCTTTTTTGCAGTTCCATCAGTTCCGGGCTCGGCGCGATTCCGAGCCAGACGACGCGAGGACTTCCGCTGGCAGGGAAGGCCCCCGGACCGGTGGTTTCCAGCTTAAAGGGGGAAATTGCATGCGCCGCTGTTTCCAGGACTGATTGGATGCCTGCAATATCGGACTCTTCGATATCACCCAGGAAAGTCAGGCTCAAATGGAGGCTCGCCGCCAAAGGACAGCGGACGGGGACCCCCAGCCTGCGAATCTGATTCATCATAGTGGCGGCCTGGGCGCGAACTGGTTCCGGCACGGGCAGTGCGACGAAAGATCGAATCAAAGCAAGCTCCTTCGCAACAGATCGATCGCCAGGTTTGCAGCGCGCGCTCGAATCGTCTGGCGGTCGCCGGAAAGCTGCAACTTCCGAACCTCGACGCCTGTCTCCATTGCCAGCCCCACAAAAACCAGCCCCACCGGCTTTTCATCGGTTCCACCCGTCGGTCCGGCAACGCCCGTAATGGAAAGTCCGATGTCGGCATTCAGCAGTCGGCGCACCCCGGATGCCATCTGTAGGGCAACTTGTTCGCTGACGGCCCCAGAGCGGGCCAGCAGTTCGGGATCCACCCCCGCCAATTGCACTTTCAGGCGATTGCTGTAACAGATCACCCCTCCCAGAAAATAATCGGCCGCTCCGGCCGCTCGGGTCAAGACGGCTCCCAGCAATCCGCCTGTGCAGGACTCGGCCACCGCAAGCGTCAGTCCTCGGTTGCGAAGCATGCTTCCGGTCGCCTCTTCGAGCTCGACGTCCCCATCGGAAAAAACGGAGTCTCCCAGACGCTCACGGACACGATCCTTGATTTCGCTGAGCCGGGTTCTCGCCAAGGTGGTGTCGTCCAGTCCATTCCAGCAGAAGAAAATGCGAATGATCCCCTGTGAGGAAAGCAGGGTCGTCTCGATGTCGGAATATTCCCGATAAATGTCTTCGATTCTCTCGTCCAGGCGGGATTCGATCTCGCCGGCCGTTTTCAACAACTCCACCGGCTGGAAGGCGACTGACCGGTTCTTGAGGATGCGGGGCAGCACCTCCATGATCGCCATCGGCTCCATTTCATGGGGCGGTCCGGGTAGGAGAAAAACCATGGCCTTCTTCCATCTGATCAACAAACCTGGAGCCGAACCGTTCGCGTTCGGCAACGTCTCGGCGCCCTCGGGAAGGGAGGCCTGACGTCGGTAATTGGACGAGAGCGGCAGTCCGAGTCGATCGCGGTGACGTCTCAACCGATCCAATAGTTCCGGATCTTCGCTCAGCGGCAAACCCAATGCCGCAGCTACAGCCTCCCGCGTTCGATCGTCGTTGGTGGGACCCAGCCCGCCGGTCAGGAAAATAAAGTCCGAAGCGCCCAAGGCCAGTTTCAGCGCTTGCTGAATGTGCTGGTTGCGATCACCCACTGTGAATTTGCGGACGACGCTGATGCCTAGCTTGGCCAGTTGATAGGTCAGAAACAGGGAATTCGTTTCGGGGCGAGAGAAGGAGAGAAGTTCGGTGCCGACGGCGATTATTTCCGCGCGATGCATACCCGGAAGCATCCCCCTCATGTTCAGAAGAAAAGGTGGTAGGTAATCCAGAATGCGCCGGCTGCGTAAAGTCCCGCCAACACGTCGTCCAGCAGGATCCCCAGTCCGCCCTGCAAATTTTCGCACCAGCGTATGGGAACGGGTTTCAGGATGTCGAACAGACGAAAGTAAAGCAGCCCAAGCGCAAAGCCCGGAATCGAAGCCGGGACCAAGAGGAGGCAGAGAGACTGTCCGAGGATTTCGTCGATCACGACCGCCCTGGGATCCTTTTCGCCCATGTCGCGGGCGGCTCGACCGGAGGTAGCCCACGCCAGGGCGAAAAACGCCGCGACCAGCGCGAGGTGGACGAATCGGGCTCCCGGAAGACGGTACAGCGCCGTCAAGCCCAGTACCGTCGCGGCGGAAGCCCAGGTTCCGGGCGCCAGCGGGAGATATCCGATTCCGAACCCTGTCGCCAGAATTCGAGCCGCAAGACCTCTAAGGCTCTTCGCGGTCTCTCTCAGTTCGGTCTGTTTCTTGACCAGCGATTCTGTAACTACCATTCAGCCAACGTCCTAAGTCCAAAACCCGGCACCGCTCGCTGCAGAAGGGCGAAAACCGGCCCTCTATCGGGGTTCGCTTCCGACATTTCGGACATTCCACGTGTCGAATCTTCACGAGACCAACGCCCCCACCAAATCGTGGGGATGCGCTTCCGTAATGCTCACTCTTCCGAAATCTCCGGGCCGGGTGTCGGCAGAGACCCCATCGTTCAGGTAGACGACGCCGTCGATCTCGGGCGCCTGTCCCTGCAACCTGCCCTCCCATAAGAGATCTGTTTCGCGGGACGGTCCTTCGATCAGAACCGGCGCGACCCGTCCGATCAGCTCCCGGTTCTTTTCCTGCGAGATTCGGGATTGCAATTCCATCAGACGCTGCTTTCGCTGCACTTTGACCTCTTTGGGGACTCGCCCCTCAAGCCGAAAAGATTCTGCGTCCTCTTCATCCGAATAAGTAAACGCTCCGAGACGATCGAAGCGCGCTTCCTCCACAAATTCCAGCAGATCGCGAAAATCCTCTTCCGTTTCGCCGGGGAAACCGACGATCATCGTCGTCCGAATGGTCACATCGGGAATGTACGTGCGGATCCGGGCTATCAATCGCGACAGCGCGCTTCGGTTGCCTCCCCGCTTCATCCTGCGCAAAATCTCGCGCGAAGCATGTTGCAGGGGAACGTCCATGTACTTGCAGACCTTTTCGGACTCGGCGATTGTGACGAGTAGTTCGTCGTAGATTTTGTTCGGATAAGCGTACAAAAATCGGATCCACTCCAAGCCGTCCACTCCGTTCAGTTGGCTGAGAAGCTGAGCCAGACCCTTGCGATCCCCCCGATCCCATCCGAACATCGTCGAATCCTGGGCGACCAGATTGACTTCCCGGACGCCCTGCTCCGCAAGTCGTCGAGCTTCGCTGACCACCGATTCAATGGAGCGCGACCGAAAGCGGCCACGCATCTTCGGAATGACGCAGAACGTGCAGGGGTGATCGCATCCCTCGGCGATCTTGACGTACGCCGAGTGCGAAGGAGTGGTTCTGAGCCGCGGATCCAGATCCGAATACAGGTACAGCTCTCGCCGTTCGAAGGCGGGCGCCATCGCTTCTCCTGCGCAGACCTTTAGAATCTCCGGGATTTCATTGACGCCGACGACCGCATCCACTTCCGGAATTTCCTTCAGTATCTGATCGCGATATCGCTCAACCAGGCAGCCCGCGACGATCAACCTGCGGCACTTGCCGCGCTCCTTCTCCCGCGCCATTTCAAGAATGGCGTCGACCGATTCCTCTTTGGCCCTGTCGATGAAGCCGCACGTGTTGACAACGATGACGTCGGCTTCCCGCTGGGCGGAAGTGATTTCAAAGCCGCTTTCCGCCAACAGCCCCATCATCACTTCGCTGTCCACCAAATTCTTGGCGCAGCCCAGACTGATGAATCCCACTTTCGCCATGGAACCTTCAGTATACATTCCCCATGCGGCCTTCTGCGTGCGGCCGGCTCGTCCGACCCCGTTCCGAACTTTTTTTCGCCCTTTTGACGACATCGACGTTATGTGAGGATGGATGACTTTCAAATGCGACTTCACGGCGGAAATGCGTCTCCGCAATTCCGAGTGGCAATACCTGTCCGAACAGGAATTGCTGGAGCTTCTCCTTGCACCGGGTCTGTCCCTTAAAAAGGCAAAGGAGCTTTCTTTCCGGCTGCTCGAAAGACTGAACTCCCGAAAGGACCTTCGTGAGGTCAGATTTCAGGACCTTTGCCGGGCGGGTCTTTCCCCCCGGAGAGCCCGGGCTTTTCTGGCGGCGCGGGAGCTGTTTTTCAGAGTCCGCGGGAAATACCTCTTTCCTCAGCACTCGTTTCGCTCCAGCCTGGACATCTTCCGCTACTTTCAATCCCGTCTGAGTCAAATTCAAAGAGAGTGCTTCTTTAGCGTCCTGCTGAACGGCAAGAATCGGATTCTGGGAATCAGGAAGATTTCAGAGGGATCTCTCACATCCTCGCTGGTGCACCCCCGAGAGGTCTTTCGCCCGGCAATCCAGGAGGGCGCCGTCGGAGTCCTGTTCGTACACAACCATCCAAGCGGCGACCC
>DATKAT010000250.1:0-10193 GCA_035514675.1 Acidobacteriota bacterium
TCCGCCTCAAGCTGCGCCAATCGCGTCGCCACAACTTTCGCATCGGACGCCGAGCCGAATCGAAATTTTCTCAACTTTCGGGCTGGGATGGCACTGAACGCATGGGAAAGCGGCCTGGATCGAAAAAAGTGGACATCTGTCAGTCCAGGCTGTTAGTTTCAGCCTGGCTGGATTGGACTCGGAACTTTCCTTCGGGAGTCTGCAGATGATCTCCGAAATCGTGACGGCTCCTTCTTTCGGGGAGCTGAAGGACGAGCTGCTTGAGCAGCTGCAGGCCGCCTCGCGAGAAGAGGCGCTAAGTCCGAAATGGGTGCTGGTCCCCACCTCGAGCCTCGGAAATCACCTGCGGCTGAGCCTGTTGAAGCGAATGGAAGAACCGGTGGCGGCCGGGATCCGGATCCTGTCCATGCCGCAGTTCGCCCTGCGCCTGGCGATGTTTTTTGAATTGGAGACCGGTTCCCCGTGGCAGCCTCATTTCGATCTTCTGCTGAACTTGATCGTGGAGGGTCTGCCTCCGGAATCGCCATTGTCCAGACTGAATCGGATCCACGGAAGCGCGGCCCTGCTGCGACCGACATTTCGAGACTTGGCCGACGCCGGGTTCGGGCTTGGCGAGGAGGAGATTTTGAGGGAGGCGTCCGCCCCCCTTCCAGCCATGGAAAGGGATCTCCTGCTGATGTATCTCAGTTGGATCCGGTTTCTGGAGGCTCTCGACGAGCCGTGGGAGTCGCTCCGATTGCAGCGGCTCCCTCGATTGGTCGAAAACCTGCCCGAACCGCAACTGTTGGAAGCTTTAGGCGCGGAACCGGAAGGGCCCGCCACGGTTTTCGTTTATGGTTTTTACGACTTTACGGACAACAATCTCGAACTGCTGACCGCTCTCTCCGCTCGGGTCCCCTGTCAGATTTACCTTCCAGGCGCCGAAGACTCGGCCCACCCTGCGTATTCCTTTGCCGACAAGACCCTGAAGGCGCTGCAACTGAGGGCTCCGACCTCGCTGCGGGTTCGACATCGCAGGACGGCGCCCTTATTCGGATCGCATGTTCTGAAGTATTTCCTTGCCTCTTTTCCCGAGGGGGCGGTGCAGTCGCGTCCCTCCTTCCTGACACTCGAGCATGCCTCGGGCGTCCGCGCCGAAGCGCTTTCGGCGGCCTGCCGAATCCGAGAATGGCTGGACGCCGGATTCCCTCCCGAAGAGATCCTGCTGGTCGCGCCTCGCATCGAACCGTATCAGGAGGCGGTTGCGGAGATATTCGAATCCTTTGTCATTCCCGTTCGCCGCTTCGCCCACCCGTCCGGAGTCACGGCGCCCGTACGGGCGCTTCAGTTGGTAGGCAAGCTGATCGAGCAGCAGTTGAGCCTGGAGTGGCTTCTGGCGCTGTTTCGGGAGTTTCCCGAAGTGTGCGATAAGCGTGGAATCAATCTCAACCGGATCGAGGAAAAGCTGCGCAGTCTGCCTTTTTTCGGGGGAAGCGCCTGGCGGGGACTGCTGCGATTTGCAAAAAGGTCTTCCAACGGCGAGTTTGATTCCAGGGTCACGTTTGACGATGCGGAAATTCGTTTTCTTGAAGATTTTTCAGCTTTTTGGCTGGATAGGCTTCAGGCGGACAGGTCCGGTCATTCGCTTCCCCTGGCGGAGGCGATCGGGATTTTGGAAGATCTGGAGGCCGAGTGGCTTCCGGAAGCGGTCTCGCTGGAGCCTCTTGTCGCGAGCCTCCAACGTTTTCTCGCTCGCCAGCCCGACTATCGCCTGAAACTCAGCAGCTTTTGCGCCATGCTGGAGTCAGCCGCGGAGGAGGGCGCCGTGTCGGATCCGATTCAACTTCCCGGCGTTCAGTTCGGCCCCATGATGCAGGCCCGGGGAATGACGGCGCGCGGCGTCGTTTTGCTGGGACTCTCTGCGGAGCGCCTCCCCTTCCGCCTCCAGGAAGACCCATTGTTGGCCGACGTTTCCCGCGAGGCTCTGATCCGAAGCGCCGGGGACGTCGGGCACCTGCTTCCGGTAAAGTCGCAGATTTCCGAGGAAATGGCCCTGCTCTTCCTGCTGCTGAACACCTCAGGTGAAGCGGTCCATTGGGTGATTCCGGAAACCGATGAGACGGGCAGGGGGGTGGCCGCGACGCCGTGGGTGCAGCGGTACCTGCAGGGGTGGGAGGCGATGGGAGAGCGTCCGCCCGGACGCATGCCTCGGAGTCCGGTCGACCAGGCGCAGCACCTTCTGCGGCTCGATCCGGCCGGAGGGCGCTTCCTTCCGCCCGATCTCGCGCTGGCGATCGATCCATCTCTTGCAGAACTCTTTAAAGTCCGCAGCTATTTCAGCAGGCTGGCGACCTCCCTGGAGGCCAGCCGCAGGCTGCCCCAGTGGAACGGCCTGGTCTCAGAAGCGGCTCTGACCCGCCATTCCCCCAAATCCCGCGTATGGGTCACTCAACTGGAAGATCTCTGCAAATGCCCCTTCCGTTTTTACGCCGGTACGATTCTGCGAGCCCAGGCTTTAGAGCAGCAGAACGCCGTCGGGGAGCTGTCGCCGATGGCATGGGGAGGCCTTCTGCACGATTTGCTGGAGAGCTGCATGCGGGACGCCGCTGAAACGGGGCAAACGCTTCATGAACTCGCTGAAGCTCTTCTGCAGGACGAGGCGGTCGGTCTCGGGGCGCGGATACAACAGTGCGCGGGCTGGCTGTCCCTGCTTTTGCCGGAACTTCTGGCCGACTCGATTCGCTTTCGGCTGAAAAGAATCGCCCGCCTCTACTTTGAGCAGATTCTGGAGGGAGAAAACGGCGACTGGGTTCCGGTGGCAGTCGAAGAGCCCTTCGAGGCGCCCTTCCCGGGCCTTGAATTCATTCAGATCACGGGAAAGGCGGATCGGGTTGATCGGGCGGCCGCGAGCGACCCTCAGCGATTGAGAGTGGTCGACTACAAGAGCGGGCGCAATTTTTTCTCCAATGGAAAGAAAGCAAAGCTGATTGAGATCAGCCTTGGGTTCTTGATGCAGCCGATCCTTTATCCGTGGAGCCGGCGTCGACAGGAGGATGAACTGATCGAATTTCGTTTCGAATTCCTCGGAGGGCCGGTCCCGGAGATCGTTCCGGTGGACTCCCCTGTCGACCCCGAGGAGCTGCTTGGGAGTCTGGCGCCCATTCTGGCGAAGGGGCACTTCTTTCCCACCTCGAATGAAGGGTTTGCGCTTTTGGCCGAGGGGCTTCAACCCTGCAACTGGTGCTCTGCGATTTCACTGTGCCGACGCTTCGATCATGCGGCGGGAATTCGCGGGATGCACTTGCTGAAAGAGCAACAGCCGTTGCGTTTTCAGTGGATGGAAAGGGTCTTGAACTCATGAGCCTTAGCCCGCATCTCTCACACGGCTCCGTCGCGAGGCGGAGGAGAGCGGCGCGGGTACAAGGCGCGCGACGAAGGCCACCGCAGTCGTACTCGTGCAGTACGTCGAGGAGGCCAAGGAGCGGCAACGCAGTAGACGCGTCGCTATCCAACGCCGCAGTAGGAGGCGTGTGAGAAATGCGGGTTAGGCCGTTGGTCGATTCGGAAGCGCGCAGGAACGCGATCCTGACCGAACGGCATGCCTTCGTCTGGGCCAGCGCCGGCACGGGGAAGACCCACACCCTGACGTTGCGGGCGTTGCACCTGCTGCTCAACCCGGAAGATGCGACCCTGTATTCCTCTCCCGACCGCTCCGAGAGGCTCCGCGCGGCCCGTCAGTCGATCCGCTCCCAGGTGCTGACGACTTTTACCCGCAAGGCCGCAGCCGAAATGCAGACCCGGCTGTTCGGATATCTGGACGCGATCGCCGGCGCCGACAGCCTGGATGCCTTGGCCGCCTCGGAGATCGGATCGCGCGATCCGATGCTGCAGGAGCTGGTGGAAAGGGCTTGCGCGGCGAAGGCCGGCGGGTCCTTCGACCGGCTCCGGCGAGGTGCGCGCTCTCTCTCCGAATTGGCGGCGGAACTCCAGATTGCCACGCTGCACAGCTTCGGCGCTTCGATATTGAAGAGGCACCCGCTGGCTGCCGGAATTCCGGCGGGCGTCCGATTCGCCGAGGAGGATGAAGACGACGTCCGAGAATTTGAGGAAACAGTCGTGGAGCGTTGGTGGTCCATGCAGGCGTTTCAGCGCTCGGACCTTCAGCGGCAGCTGAAAGCGGCGATGCAGACGATGACCCCGGCTGAGATCTCCGACTGGCTCCAATCGGTCTATCAGAACCCATGGATGCTGCACGAGTTGCAATCCTGGAGGCGGCCCGAACGAGACGAAGTCGACCGATTCCTCGACGCAGCCCGCCCGGTCGTGGAACGGTTGGAAGGCGCCAGCGGGTCCAGGATTCAGAGCTCCGTCGCCATGCTGGCCGAGGCCTGCGCTCTTCTGGCACATGAAGACCCGGAGGGTTGGGCGAAGCTCCACCGGTTTTCGCAGGAGTATGGAAATTATTTCTTTCTGCACTCCACAAAAATGCCGCAGACCATACGGGCCGCGCTGGATTCGGGCGGAGCGGCCACGCTCCACTTCTTTGGCGAGGCTTCCAGGCTCACACACCTCAGCGCCCGCGGGCTTGTGTTTCAGACTTGTCCGGGAGCGTGGGAAGCATGGATGGGGGTGCTGGAAGAGTTTCGAGCCTGGGTCGAGGGTTCCGCGCTGGAGGATCTGGGGCTGGTGACGTTCGACGACATGATCCGCCTTTCCACGCAGCTTTTGAATGAAAATGAAGCGATCCGGGCGCAGGAGCGACGACGCATCCGCACTCTGCTGGTCGACGAGTTCCAGGACACCGACCCCGATCAATTGGAGCTGCTGGAGGCGCTGCTTCGCCGAGACGAAAGCGAGCACGAAGTGCTCGGGTTCTTCGTTGGAGATGAAAAACAGTCGATCTATCGCTTCAGGAAAGCCGATGTCTGGTCGATTCGCCGGTTCAGTGAAGAGTTCGAAGCCAGAACGGGCGCCAGGAAAGGCAAAGACGACTTCTACCTGAAGACCAGCTTTCGAAGTCTGCCGACGATCGCCTCTTTTGTCAACGATTTGTTCTCGAACCATCTACCTCTGGCGGAGGAAAGAGAGCAGCTGGATCCGTTCCGCAACGACCCCGGCCAACGACCTGTATGGATGATCATCGAGACGGAGGAAAAGACTCGCAAAGAGGCGGCGCTGGCGGCGGCCGCCCGGTTGACGGCGGATCTGATCGACAGATCCATGCGGGAGGATGCACGCACGCAGTTTTCCGATTTCCTGATCCTGACCAAAACGAATGCTGAACTGGACATACTGCTCTCCGTGTTGACGGAGGCGGGAATCCCGGTGACAGCCAGCGGCGCCCGCACGTTCTATCGGCATCACGAAGTGCTGGATACGATCAGCCTGTTGATCAGTCTGCTGCATCCGCAGGACACGCTCGCTGTCTTCAGCGTCCTGAGGAGCCCAATCGTGCATTTGAGCGATCCTGAAATCTACCAGCTCTCCCAAAGGATCCACGCAAGCTCTCTGTTCTTCGGACACGAGCCGCTGCCCTCGTTTCTTCCGGAAGCAGTCACCGAACGGATCGACGCAATCCGCCAGCTGGTCTCCGAACGCAATGAACTGCCGACGGCCGAATGGCTGAGGCAGGCGGAGGCCTTGATTCCAAAGGCGGCCTACGCGAGCCGCTCGGACCGAGAAGGGCGCTCCTTTGCACGGATTCAGAAGATCTTTCGCGCCTTTTCCAGGGAGCTGTCCTCGGCCTTCAACTCTCCGATCGCCTGGCTCCTGTTGCAAAGAGAGCGCGCCATGACCGGCGACCGGTGGGACAGCGACCTGGGAGAAGACGTCGTGCTTGCCGACGAGCGGATCGATGCGGTCCGCGCGATGACGCTGCACAAAGCCAAAGGCCTGGAAGGTGGGACGGTCATCCTGTACTGCTGGGGCAGCCTGCTGGATGCTGCCGCCGGGAATTCCTCTGGCGGAAGGAAACCCAGCAGCGAGGCGTTCTCGTTCACCGGCCCCGAGGGCGACCTGGTCAGAGCCTTCATGAAACCGTGGTGCGGTTTGCGACTGGAAACCCCAAACTTCCTTCAGGCCCGCCGTCTGAACCAGCAGGCGGAGCTGCAGGAGGCGCTGCGCCAGATGTACGTGGCAGCGACGCGGCCCAGGGACGGTCTCTTTCTCATCCATTCTCAGTGGGGCACACAACGGATGCCGGAATCGATACAGGCGATGATCTCCGCCGATGTCCAGGACGCGAAGTCCGGAGCTGCGTTTGAAGTGCGGAGAGTGAGCGACCCCCAGTTTGCTCCGCGCTCTCTGCCCGAAGCGTCCACTAACTTTCCCAGAGAGGAGTACCAGCGCCACTGGACCGCGAGGTACTCGACCAGAGCCCAGGACAGCCCTTTATTCCGATCCCCCTCCGATCCCCTGGAGGACCGGCAGGAAATTTTGGACCGGCAGGACTTCCGAGCCCCTTCGGAGATCGGGCTCCAGGTGGGCCGTCTGGTTCACTCCTATCTCGAGCGGTACGCGCGCGAGTCGGATTGGAGCGAAGTCCGCCTGTCCCGATTGGCCAGGCAGACCCAGGGCGATTGCAGCCGGCGCGCAAGGGAGCAGGCGGGGGCCGTACTCAGCCGCTTCTATTCCGGAAAGGCGGTCGATCCGGCCGGCCGTTCCTGCCGGGAGATCCTCCGCCGCTGCAAGATCCTGGGGCGCGAAGTCCCCGTTCTGCTGCGCGGAAAGGACGCTTCGTGGAGCGGCGCTGTCGATCTGATCCTTCAGGATCAAGGTCAGATCGTGGCCGTCGATTACAAAACCGGCAAGCGGCCATCCCCCCTGCCCGCTCATTACCGGAAACAGGAGGAGATCTACCGGGAGGCGGTTCAGCGCCTTTTCCCCGATTCCGAGGTTCGATTCGAGTTCTGGTGGCTGTCCGGAGGCGCGGGATGAGCGGCGGCCGGCAACCGCAAATTGGAAGCGGGTCGCGTGGCGGCAGGTTTCGAACCGAACGAAATCCCCTCGCTTCGCAGTCCGCCTCCCGCCTCTCGGATGGTTTTCGCCCATGAAAAAAAGAGATTTTCAATTGGTGGCCTTCGACTTCGACGGCACGCTGGTCGACACCAGCGGAGACATTGCGGCGGTGGTCAATGCGGCTCGCATCTCGTTCGGGCTTCCCGAAATGGAACCGCCCGAAATCATCCGGTTCGTGGGACACGGAATCGTTCCGCTTGCGGAGGAAGTCTTCCGACATACCGGTATTTCGCCGCAGGAGGCGGTCGATCGGATGATGTCATACTACAGCCGGCGCCCATTCGACCACTCCCGGCTGTATCCCGGCGTTCGGGAACTGCTTCCTGAAATTCCCGCGATTCGAACGATCGTGTCGAACAAGTCTCGATCTTTGATCGTCGCAGCGCTTTCGCACTTTCAGATTTCCGAGCTGTTCGTGCAGGTGATCGGGGGGGACACGTTTCCGCGTCGCAAACCGGATCCGATGGCCTTACAATACTTAATGGGCCGCTATGAGGCGGCGGCCCTGAACACGCTTGTGGTGGGTGACCATCAACCCGATATCGAGATGGCCCGCGCCGCCGGCGCAGCCTGCGCCTATTGCCGTTACGGGTTCTTCGGCTCCACTGCGCTGGAATGCGATTATACCCTGGATCATTTTGGAGACCTGAAAGCGCTGTTTTCCTGAATTGCGCACTCACGATCGGGAAAGAAAAATCAGAAAGCGAGGAAAAATGCCGAACTTGACCGTAGAAGGATTCGAACCGGTTGAAGTCAAAGAGGGCAGCCGCCTGGTTCTGGCCATCGAACGAGACGCCGGCGTGGACATCCTTCACGCCTGCGGCGGCAACGCTCGTTGTACGACCTGCCGAGTCGAATTTGTAGAGGGCGAGCCGAAGCGCATGACGCAGGCGGAAAAAACGAGGCTCCAGGAGAAAGGACTGTCCGGAGTCCGGCTTTCGTGCCAGATTTACTGCGACCGAGACATGACGGTCCGGGCGACCAGTCGGCTCGAAGGCAGCGGGCGGCCCGACCCGGGACCGGCGCCGGCCGAAGAAATCACCCCGCCGCCGGAATGGGCCTGAAAGAGGGAGGAACCGGTGAGGGTTTAGCCCGTATTTCTCACACTGGTTCGTAGCGAGGCGGCGGAGAGCAGCGCGGATGCAAGGCGCGCGACGAAGGCCCCCGCAGTCGTACTCGTGCAGTTCGTCGAGGAGGTCGAGGAGCGGCAACGCAGCAGGCGCGTCGTTATCCGTCGACGCAGTAGAAGCAGTGTGAGAAATGCGGGTTAGGAATTGAGTTAGCCTGTATTTGGAAGACCGGAGCCGGAGCCGGATCGGCCATGGCGTCTCTTCAAGGTCTGCAGCAGGACGCGGCCGGGCCCGGTCAGGCGCGTCATAAACAGCCCCTCATGACCGAAAAAAATCTTGCGGCAGCCGCCTACGCCCTGGATGTCGTAGTCGACCCGCTCGGCGAAAGCCGCCAGATTTCCGGTGCTGACCAGAATCTGTTCGCCGTCCTGCAGGCGCTTTTCGTAAAGGTCGCCGCTGCCGTGCACCAGTACGCGTCCGACGCCGGATACCTTCTGCAGAAAAAGTCCCGCGCCGCCGAAGAATGCGGCGCCCGTTCGACGAGCGATCGTCACGTCGATTTCAATGTCCCCCCAGGCGGCCATGAAAGAACCGCGCGTGGTGATGACCGGCCCGTCTTCCAGGTCCCACGTCGTGATGTGCCCGGGCTGGTTGGCTGCCAGAATTAGGGACTGCTCGTCCGCCTGACTCTCGACGAAGACCAGAGCGATTCCTTCCCCCGACAGGGACCGCCGAAAAGCGCCGGTGACTCCGCCAGGCACTCGCAGATTCCACGACACGTTGGGGGAAAATGCCATTAAGCTTCCGCGACTGACCCACAGCGTCTGCCCCCGCGACAACTCAAAGCGAGCGTTCTGGGCGATGTCGCCGAATATTTCGAACTTCATCATGCTGGAAAACGACCTCGGCCGGTCATGATAACCTGCTCCGCCTGTCAGGAGAAACCAGGGCGCTCGGACGAATCTTCCATTATTCGGGCGCCAGGCCGAGCGCTTTCCGGACCTCCGCTTCGATCTTGTCTTCCGTTCCCGACGAATAACCTTCCGATCGGTAGAGAATATTGCGATGCGGGTCGATCAGGAAATTCAACGGAGTGGCCCGCAGTTCGTATGCTTCGATGATGTTTTCCGTTTCGGCCCCGATCAGCGTCGGAAAAGTGAAACCGTTCTCCGTCTTCCATCGCTCCACCAGGCCGTCCTGGTCGGGCAGAATGTTGACGGCTACCAGCGAAAATCCGTCCGCACGGTAACGATCGTAAATCTTCTGCAAATGCGGCAACTCCGCATTGCAGGGCCCTCAGGTAGGAAAAAAGAAATTGACCAGCGTCACCTTCCCCATGAAATGGGAAACTGACCGAGTTTCGCCATTGAGCGTCTTTAAGGTCAATGGGGCGAACTTGCCCGGATCCGATTCGATAGGTTCTTCGACCGGACGATCGCCCCATGAGCAAGAGGAGACGATCATCGCCCAAAGCAGCATACCCGTCAGTCGGTTTCGAAAACTTCTCATGAGTCCCTCGAGGCGGACGCCAACCGCGCCGCCATTCCGCATTTCTCAAGCCTCTCGCGCCGCGCCTTCCCGTCGAAGGCGCTAGCCCGGATCTCTCATACTGCTTCTGCTGCGTTGCCGGACCCGCGTTTAAGATCCGGGCTAGGGAAAAGCGACTTAGAAGTAGTACCGCCGATCGCGCTCATTGTAAAGGTGAGCGACATAGTCGCCATACCCGTTATAGATCCTGGTTGGGATTCGTTCCTGAGTGTTCAAAAACCTCTCGGTCGCCTGCGACCACCTCGGATGCGCGAATCCCGGATGCGTGTTCGCAAAGAAGCCGTACTCTCGCGAAATGTCTGACCAGAGCGTGCCGGGCCTCTTCTTGACAAACACTATCTCAGTCACCGATTTGATGCTCTTGAATCCATACTTCCAGGGAAGCACGATTCGCACCGGCGCACCATTCTGCTTGTTCAAGGGGTGTCCGTACAGTCCAAAAGCCAACAATGCCAGCTCATTCATCGCCTCATCCATCATCAGACCTTCATAATAAGGCCAGGGATAGTCGCGATTCTTCTGTCCGGGCATCTGCTCTGGCCGATAAACGGTCACAAAGCGTACGAATTTAGCGCCTGC
>DATKAT010000251.1:0-7653 GCA_035514675.1 Acidobacteriota bacterium
TTCGGGCGTCTCCCGCGCTCGCTGGGAAAGTTGATATCCATCCAGGTCCGGAAGGTTCATAGCCGAAATGACCAGTAAAGGGAGGTGGGCTTCCACCAATCGCAGCGCCTCTTCTCCGCTCTCAGCGGTCACAACTTCAAAGCCCATGGAGGACAGAACGGTTGCCAGGTGAGCTTGATCCGAGGGGTCGGCTTCCACAACGACGACTTTGCCAGCGACCGCTGGAGCGGCCTCTCGGGAATTCCTTCCGCCCGAGGGTTCGTTGAGCTCCTTCGAACGCCGAAATAGCAGATTATTGCGAAATTCCATTCAAAGCACGTATTTTATGATTTCTTCGGTCACTTTTGGAGCCTTTTTGTTGGCGCCCTCCAGCAAACAGAGATCGGCTAAATTATTGATTCGTCGAGGAACGCCGTTCGTCATCCGATAGATCAGATACAGCGCCTCCTGCGTAAACACCTCCCTTTGGGCGCCGGCCACGGCCAGCCGATGGCGAACGTAACCCTCGCTGTCCGGCTGGTCGAATCGATGCAAATGGAACTTGACGGCGATGCGCTGATCCAGTTGGGGGTGGAGCATGATCCTCTCCCTCAGTTCCGGCTGACCCACCAGCAGGACGTTTATGAGAAAGCGGTCCTCAAGTTGGATGTTCAGCAGAAGCCTCAGCTCCTCGTACACCCGGGGATCCTCAATGATCTGCGCCTCGTCGATGACCAGCACGTTGTTCTTTCCGGTGGCCAGGTTTTCATAGAAGAAAGAGGATAGTTCGCGAAACCACTCCACGCGAGTGCGTCCCGTCACGCTTTGCCCGAATTGGTGGCTCAATTCCCGAAGGAAGTTCTCCCGGTCGAAGATCGGGTAGTTGATCAGAGCCAGCTCGTATCTCTCGAGATCCAGGCGACTGATCAGGGTCCGGACGAGAATCGTTTTTCCGCATCCGTATTCGCCCGAAAGCATGGCGCAGCCCTTTTCGCCGGACACCGCGTAGAGCAGCCTGTCCAGTCCCTCCCGGTGCTCCTCCGACGGGTATAAAAACCTGGGGTCCGGAGTGTTTTCAAACGGTTTGTCAGACAACCCCCAGTATTCAAGATACATGGTGCGCGCAAACCCTCATTGCGGAAATGAAACGCCGGACGCCCGCGCCTCCCCTTGGACAAACCGAAGCCCTCACCCGCCAGCACAGTATCACAACCAGATGAAAGAAGCAGATCCGGTTCCGGACGATTGCGGCGCCTGAATCTTGCGCCCGGCAGGCCGGATGCGGGAACCGATTCAAGAAGTGATCGATCCTTTGGAGTCTGCCTGCAATCGGGGGTGCGCACGGCGACGCTCTACGCCTTCCATGAGGGCCAGCCGGTAAAAATCAGTCCGCTGACAACCGCCGGCCTGTGGTTTACCTACCCAGCCTTTGAATCTTTCCGTCGCGGGTCAGAACGAAGCCCTCCGGGAGAGTCTCTTCGAAGAGGGGGCGGAAGCCTTTGACCGACCAGTCCTTTTCGGTCAGCAAATCGATAATCTGGCGCCGGATGCGGGGTCTGTCTTCGGCGTCGGCATAAGTCTGAAGAATCGCATCCCGCTGCTCTTCTTCATTCAGCCCCAGCAGATACTCGACGGCGGCCAGGCAGGTGTCGTCATCGTCGTCTTGAAGGTAATTGCGAATGACTCCTTCCAGCTCGGGGGAGTGAATATTGCGCACGAATCGAATGATCTGGGCCTTGGGTTCGGGATTCGCTGGGGGGTGTTCCCAGTGAAAGCGAAGGAGTTCGGTTATCCGTGCCGCAAACTCCTCTTCCGGCAAAATCGTCATCAGCGCCTTCAGCGGCCAGTGCAGCTGCATCTCATTTTTAAGGAAATGCGTCAGCGGTTCGACGGCAACCTCTCCGGAGGCGGCGATCCAGCGGTACACCTGCAGTTTTTCTTCTTCGTCCTCGGTGGAGGGGGCGACCGAAATGGTGAAGCGGTCCAGCAGCGCCCGCAGGGATTCCGGCGTGTTCATTTCGTAAAGTCTCTCGGCTGCGCCCATTCTGACGGAAGCGTCGCCGTGTGGCTCTTTCACTTTCTTTCGCTGCCGCGCAATCTGCTTTTCGGGAGTGCGGCTGAATAGCGAAAAGATGTCCATTCGTTTAGGAATATCACAGCCGTTTTCCAACTTCCAACGCGATGGGCCGGGCCGAACGGGGCCGGATCGTCTTGACTGGACTCCTGAACGGTTCAGAGACCAAAGTCGACCTGCGCGCGCTGATGAGCAGGCGTCTGCAGGTGACTGGCAGAGTATTGAGAAAGCGCAATCTGCTCGAGAAGGGGGATTTGACGGCGGAGTTCGGGGCGCGGTTGCTTCCCGGTTTGAGAGCGGAAAGCCGACCCCGAACCTCGATAGGGCGTTCGCCTTTGAGGATGCCGTCGCCGCCCATCGCCTCATCCAGGACAGCCGGAACTGCGGGAAAATCATTCTGAAGCTGGAATGATCCTTCTCGGCTGGATGGAAGCCCGTAGGACCGGCATCCCTGCCGGTCATTCCCAAATCGCCGGCTGGAAGCCGTCGCCACTGGTCAAGCTACAGGCTGGACTGCGGTCGGGTACCTGCGGTTCCCGATCAATTCGACGACGTTTTCGATGTGAGGCGTCTGCGGAAACATGTCGACGGGCTGAACGCGGCCGATTCGATAGTCTGCGGAGAGGATTTTTAGATCGCGGGCCTGGGTGGCCGGATTGCAGCTGATGTAGACGATCCGCTCCGCCGAGACGGCAAGCAGTCGCTTGAGCGCATCGACGTGAATTCCGGCTCGAGGGGGATCCAAAATCACGACGTCGGGCCGCCCCTTTTCCCGCACGAATTCTTCGTCGATGACCTTTTCCACTTCTCCGACTACAAACTGGAGGTGATGCGCGCCGTTGTCGGCTGCGTTGAGACGGGCCGCGCTGACGGCTTCCGCGCCGCTCTCCACGCCCACGAAGGAGGCTCCGCTGTCGGCCAGAAAAATGGAGATGGCGCCGACCCCGCTGTACAGATCCCAGACCTTGCTCCCGGCCTTGGGGGAAGCGAAATCGCGGATCACCTCAAAGAGATTTTCGGTCTGGGCGGAGTTGGGCTGAAAGAAAGTAAAAGGCCCGATGCGGAACGAAAGGCCTGCAATCCCCTCGTAAATCCATCCTCTCCCGAAGAGCGCTTCGGTCCGGGCGCCGGCGGCGACCGGGGAGCGACCCGAATGGATGCTGTGCAGCAGCGTCGTCACCTGCGGGAAGGCTTCCTGCATGGCTTCTCCATATCGGGCGACTTCGTCTTCGCTTCCGTCTCGGGTGACCAGCACGACCATGACCTCGTCGGTGTTCCAGCCGGTTCGTATCACCAGGTTGCGCGCAAATCCTTGATGGGCCCGAGGGTCGTGCGGCGCCCAGCCGGCGCGGATCGCGAAATCGCGGGTCCAGTTGAGTATTTCGGCGCTGAGGGGGCTCTGCAGATAGCACGTCCGCAGGTCCAGAATCCGGTCGAACCTCCCGGGAATGTGCAGGCCCAGGGCGAAATCCTTCTCCAGGGGCGCTTCACTTGCTATTTCTTCCGGCAAGAGCCATCGTCTGCTTCCAAACGAGAACTCCATCTTGTTTCGGTAGTAATAGGGTTCGGGCGAGGGCAGCGGCGGAGCCACTGAAATCGCGTCGAAGCCGCCGATCCGGCGCAACAGTTGCCTCACCTGATCCCTCTTGAACTCCAGCTGCAGCGAGTATTCGACGTTTTGCCAGGAACATCCACCGCAAACGCCGAAGTGGGGGCAGCGAGCTTCGATCCGATCCGGCGATGGCTCCAGCAGCTCTTCGATGACCGCCTCCAGATGCCTGCGGCGCTTCCGTATTACGCGAGCCCTGATTCGGTCACCCGGCACGCCGAAGGGAACGAAGACCACCAGCCCGTCGGCGCGGGCTACGCCCTTGCCCTCGAAGGCAGCCGATTCGATCGTCAACTCCAACAAATCACCGCGCGAGACCATGGCAGCGCGATCTTACCAGAGGCCGGCTCGCCGGCGTTTCACCGACTTCCCGTCGGGCTCGCTGCGACAGCGGCCCAACACGCCGCACTGAAACGCGACCAATTGGGAGCCTTCAGCGGCGAACCGGGTCCGGAGTTCAAAAGCCGTAACGCCTTGCTCTGATACAATTCGGCGTCATGGGATCGGCGCGGGTCCGGGTTGGGAACGCTGGCGGCTATTGGGGGGACGACCCCCATGCGATGAGGCGGCAGCTTCGGCTCGGGAGGCTCGATTATCTGACGCAGGATTTCCTCGCCGAAGTGACGATGTCGATCCTTCAGAAGCAGCGGGCTCGCGATGCCGAACTCGGATACGCCGTGGACTTTTTGAGTCAACTGCGCGACAGCCTGCCCTTTGTGGGATCCACCCGGATCGTCTCGAACGCAGGCGGGATTCACCCGCTGGCCTGCGCCCTGCGGGTTCGGCGTCTTCTGCAAGAGGCCTCCCTGACTTCGAACGTCGCCGTCGTAACAGGGGACGATCTCATGGACGCCCTGGACGGCCTTCTGCAGGAAGGGGTCAGCCTGGCCAACATGGAGACCGGCGAACCCTTGTCGAAGATTCGCGATCGGGTGCAGAGCGCTAACGCATATCTCGGCATCGGCCCGGTGCTGGAGGCCCTGCGTCAGGGCGCCTCGATCATTATCACCGGTCGGGTCACCGACACGGCGATGGTGGCGGCGGCGCCGGCATTTGAGTTCGGATGGGATCCGGAGGACTGGGACAAGTTGGCTTCGGCGGTCATCGCCGGTCATATTCTCGAGTGCGGAGCGCAGGCAACGGGAGGCAACATCACCGATTGGCGTTCGGTGCCGTCCTACCAAAACTTCGGATATCCGATCGCCGAGTTCGCTGCCGACGGCTCGTTCGTCGTAACCAAACCGGACGCCACGGGAGGGATGGTGAGCCAGGAAACGGTGATTTCCCAGTTGATTTACGAAATGGGCGACCCGCGACGCTACATCACGCCCGACGTCGTAGCCGATTTCTCCACCGTCCGGCTTGCGGAAGAAGGCCCGAATCGAGTTCGAGTTTCCGGGGTTCGGGGCCACGCCCGCCCGGATCACCTCAAGGTTTCCGTTTCCTTCAACGACGGATTCAAAGCCCACGGCGTCCTGATCGTCAGCCGGCCGGATGCGGTCGAGAAAAGCCGTAAGATCGCCGATATCTTCTGGGCGAGATTGGGGATCGATTTCGAGGAAACTTCGACCGAGCTTATCGGTTATAACGCTTGCCACCGGAACCTGGCGCCTCCGGTGGATCCTCCCGAAATCCTTCTGAGACTGGGCGCCCGCGACCGGGACCGGGACAAGCTCGAACAATTCGCAAACTTGTTCGCCTCGCTGATTCTGAGCACCGTCTCGGGCGTGGCGATCGCGGGAGGACGTCCCCGGATTCAGGAGGTGGTGGCCTACTGGCCTTGCCTGGTTCCAGCTTCCAGCGTGACTCCCGACGTTCACCTGCTCGAGACCGGCAAGAGTTGCCCGGCGCCGCATCGTCCCGCCGCGAAAGCGTCCGCTTCGATCGAGGCGCCCTCCGAGGAAACGCCTCCCGCCGCCGCTTTCGCTTCCAACGTCGTCGAAACCGAACTGAGGACGATCTGCTACGGAAGGTCCGGCGACAAGGGGGACACCTGCAACATCGGGATCGCAGCCCGCTCCGAGCTCGCTTACCAATGGATCCGGCGGCATCTGACCGCTGAGCGGGTCCGGGAACTCTTCGCAGGAATCAGCAACGGAAAGGTCGAGCGTTTCGAGTTGCACAATTTGATGGCGTTGAATTTTCTGCTTCACAATTCTCTGGGTGGAGGGGGAACGGTTTCGCTGCGGATCGACCCGCAGGGCAAAACTCTCGCGGACGCCCTGTTGTCGGCCCGATTTGCCATCCCGCACGACGTTTTAGAATCCGTCGGGTAACCTTCTCCAAAGCGGCCGGTCGCCTCCTGAGGCGCCTCACACGATTACGTTTCCGGCCAGTCCGGACAGAGAGCCCGCCGACGATCGTCGGATCTGGCATACTGGAAGGGTCGGTTCGAAGCGGTTGTTACTTCGCGCATCACCACCCTGACAAGGAGGATTTGAATCATGAACATACGACGCTCACTTTTCACCCCTTTCGCAATATCGACTCTGATTTTTTTCGCCGGCGCCTTATCGGCCGTCTCAGGCCAGTCGACCATCGGCGACGGCCTGATCCTTCATAAAGAGGTTCAGTCGAAAGGAATGATGGGCCAAGGCGGCAACGAGACCAGCACGACCTACCTGAGTCAAACCGCGCTTCGAGAGGAATCGTCCGACGGAAGCGACATGATTATGTATCTGGCGGAGAGGCGCTTCGTGTTGATCGACCATGAAAAGAAAACCTACTCGGAAATAAGCGTCGACGATCTTCAAAACCGCCTGGATGAAGTCTCCAAAGCGATGAGCGATCCGGAAAATCAGCAGGCGATGGAAATGTTGAAGCAGATGATGGGCGGAGGCTCGGGAGAGGTGACCGTCCGACACATCGGAGACGGTGGATCCGTCGCCGGCTTCTCCACCCAGAAATACGAAATCAAGATGGCTCCGATGGAGATGACGCTGTGGGCGACGCCTGAAATCGAGCCTCCGGCGGCGTATTTCGACATGATGAACTTCAACATCGCCCGCAATCCGTTATTCGACACGGCCCAGTTGATTGAGGCCTTTCGTCAGGTCGAGGGATTTCCGATCAAGACTGAGACCAGAATGAAATTGATGGGCATGAACATGGAGACCGTCAGCGAAGTGACCAATGTGGAACGCGGCGCCATCGATCCTGCGAAATTCGAGCTTCCCGCTGGTTATAAAAAATCCGAATTGAAGTTTTAGTCCGGATTTTGCACACGGGTCCTACTCCGGCGCCGGTGAGCGGCGCGGCTACTGCGTTGCCGCTCCTCGGCCTGCTCGACGTACTGCATGAGTACGCCTGCGCGGGCCTTCGTCGCGCGCCTTGTATCCACGCCGCTCTCCGACGCCTCGCGACGGGCCCGCGTGCAAGATCCGGGCTAGCCCGGATTCTTCACGCAGGCCGGTCCGCGGATCTACCGGACCCTCTTCAGCAGCTCGGCCCTCAATGCGGCCTTGGTGTACGGGGTTCCGTGAGGCAGCTCCCGATGCTGAAACCAGGTCGTCGGTTCAGGAGGCTCGCCCTCCCAGGAAATTCCCGGCCGATACAGAACGAACAGGTCCCAGGCTTCGTGCTGCGGGTAGTTGAACTGTTCTGAATAGACCCGCGAGCCGAACTTCCAGAGATCCCAGAAATGGCTCGTACGGGAATCGGACAGATACACGGTCGCCCTTCCGGCAGCCGAGCGGCTATCGGTCTGCAGGTATGGCGCCCACAAAGTAAAGACTTTCACATTTGCGTCCGGAAATTCCCTGAGAATTTCTTGTACTTCGGAGGCCCCCCGAAGACAGTGCCCTCAGGTGGGCGAAAAGACGACCACAAGCCGCGTACGATCCGCTGCGGAATTGAACGACTGCTTGAACTCCCGAGCGTCGAACGAAAGCGGCGTGATGGGCAGATCCGAAAGGTACTGCGCGGCGAAAAGACTCAGGTAAGCGGAAATCAGCAACTTCATGGCCACTCCAGAATACAACAAAATTCTCCG
>DATKAT010000252.1:0-4944 GCA_035514675.1 Acidobacteriota bacterium
CTCCCTCATCTTCTCGCCGGCACGCGTTTCTCGAAAGGCGGAGGAGTCGGAATTCGGGGCGGATCGAGTTCCAGGAGCCGAAGCACCTCTTGGACGGCTCTTTCGAGTTGTGGGTCTCCCCCGCGCGCCATCAGGGTTGGATCGTCCACGACCGGGATGTCGGGTTCGACTCCGCGGCCTTCTGCGAACCACTCGCCCGAGGGGGTGTAGATTCTCCCGGGAGGGGCCGTAAAGAATCCCCCATCGATCGTCGAATGGCCCACAGCGGGACCAATCAGGCCTCCCCAAGTTCTTTCTCCGACGAGCGGACCCGCCCCCAGCTCCTTAAAAAAGAGCGGAAAGGCATCGCCCCCGGAACCCGCCCAACCATTGATCAGCATGGCTTTCGGGCCGTAATGCGTCAGCGCGGGGTGCAGCGCGACCTCGCCATGGCGGAAGTAGATCAGCGTGACCAACTGGCGCTGCATCTGTTCGATGAAGCGGTCGGGCAGCTGCCCTCCGGCGTTGAAGCGTTCGTCGATGATCAACCCTTCTTTGCGGGCCTGGCTGGAAAACTGTCGGATCAGTTCCGTCTGGCCGCTAATTCCCGTGTTCGGGACGTACAGGTATCCGATCCGCCCTTCGCTCAACTCCTCCACCCGCCGGCGGTTGCTCTCGATCCAATCCAGGTTTCGAATCCGGGCCTCGCTGCCCAGGGTCTCAACCAGAACCTGTCGGGCGCCTTCCAATCCGGGAGCGGAGTTGACCGTCAGGCTCACCGTCTTTTCCGCAAGTCCTTGAAACGGCGCATAGGGATCTTTCGTGGGGTCGAGGGGGATGCCGTTGACCGCCAGGACGTAATCGCCTTCACGGACGTCGACGCCGGGCGCCCGCAATGGAGATCGCGCTTCCAGCTCCCATGGGGGAGTCGGAACGATGCGACCGATCCGGTAGGCTCCGTCGCCGATTTCCCAGTCGACTCCGAGAAGCCCCACGCGTTTAGACTCCGGCGTTTCCAAGTCGCCTCCAGCCACGTAGGTGTGGGAGGCGTTGACTTCGCCGATCAACTCGCCGATGACGAAGTTGACGTCCCAGCGCGTCACGGCATCCTCCAGCAGTCGACGATACTGTTCTCCCACTGTCTTCCAATTCAGCCCGTGCAAATTCGGGTCGTAGAAAAAGTCCCGATAGGCCCGCCAGACATCCTGAAAGATCTGCGCCCATTCTCTGCGCGGATCGACCGTGGTCTCCAATTCGTCGAGTCGCAGCGGCTTCTCGATTTTCTGGTTCGGAGAGACGTTCAGGACGGCCCAGCGATCGAGGCTGCGGACCAGCAGCTTTTTTCCGTCAGCGCTGGCCTCAAACTGGTTGATGCCCGAAACGATTTCGGATTCCTTGCGCTCCTTCAAGTCGTAAAAGAAAAGACCCCCTGCCGTTTGAGTCGAGCCGCTGCGAGGAAGGCGGTGAAAAACGAGCTTTCCCGTGACGGCGCGCAGGGCGCCGTAATTGCCCGCCTCCATCGGGAGCACCACGCCGCGGGATTCGAAATCCTCCAGATCGATCTGCAGCGGCTTTCCAACTCCACCCTTCTCCCCCTCAGCGGATTCCGAAGGCTCTCCTGGTTTCTCTTCGCCGGTCGCTTGCTCCTTCTGAGCGCCATCCGATTCTCCGCTCTGCGGCTTTTCGTCATCGTTGCGCGGGCCCAGCGGGGAAGGAGTCGCCTCTTGAAGGGTTACGGCGACGATCCGCGTGGTGTTCGGATAAATCCAGGTGGCGTCCAGATCGGAGTAAATCGGACTCAGGCTGCGGTTGGAGCGGTAGTACAGGAGCTTTCCGTCCGGGTCGAAAACGGGGCCCGAGTCCGAATAGAACCCGGAAGTCACCTGATTCGTTTCGCCGCTTTCCAGGCTGAAGAGGAAGACCGCTGAGTTCAACGTTTCCAGCCCCCGCGAGTAGGCGATCCAGCGGCTGTCGGGAGACCAGGAAAGCTCGAACTGCTGCAGGGCGCCGTGGAGCTTTCGAAGCCCGCGGTCGACGATCGTTTTTTCCTTGGTCTCCATGTCAAAGATCTGGATGGTCTGGGTGTGATCGATAAAGGCGATCTTCTGACTGTCTGGCGACCAGAACAAGCGATACCGATAGCCGGGCCCCAGAGAGCTGAGGCGGTCCGGCTTCCCCGAACCCGTCGGCGGCCATCACGGTCAGTTCGTAGTCGCCGCTCTCGTCGCTCCAGAAGGCGATCCTGGTTCCATCCGGAGACCAGGCCGGGAAGCGCTCGGCGCTGCCGGACGACCTGGTCAGCGCGCGGACGAAGCCGTGCTCGGCGGGAACCGAAAAGAGTTCGCCGCGAGCCTCCAGCAAAACCCGCCGCCCCGTAGGGGAGATGTGGGCGCTTGCTATCAGATTTCGGACTTTCTCCGTCCTCGCACGCAGGGTGCTTTGATCCGTGACGACATCGACCGAAACGGTCCGGACCTCTTCAGAAGGGAGATCCATCAGGTGGAGGACGCCTCCGGCCTCAAAGACGATAGCGCAAGGGCCGATGGAGGGGAAAGCGATGTCGACATGCTCGAAGAAGGTCACCTGACGAAGTTCGCTGCCGTCCTTCTTGACGGCCCATAGATTCGATCGTTGGGCCGGCCCTCGGTCCGAAAGAAAGTAGATGGTGTCCCCGGACCACATCGGCTGGTAGTCATTGGCTTCGTGATCGGTCAGATGGCTGGACGCGTAGGTCTCCAGGTCGAACAACCAGATATCGGGCGCCAGCCCTCCCCGGTAGCGCTTCCAGGTTCTGGTTTCGACGTTCTTGGTGGTGTAGGCCAGCGTTCGGCCGTCGTCCGAAATAGCGCCGAAAGCGCCGTATGGAACGGGCAGCCGCTCTGGAAGGCCTCCTTCCGGCGAAACCAGATAAAATTGCGCGACCGCCTGGATTCCGCTCTCCCGATTGGATGCAAACAGCAATCGCCGGCCGTCCGGAGTCCAGCCGATCAGTCGGTCGGTCCCCGGGTGATGGGTTACCCGGAATGGCTCTCCGCCGGTTGCGGAAACGACAAACACATCGAGATTTCCGTCGTAGCGGCCGCTGAACGCGATGCGCGCACCGTCCGGAGAGAAGCGTGGGAAGAGCTCTTCTCCGGGAGGGGAGCTGAGACGGCGGGCGGTTCCGCCGCTGCGGTCCACGACCCAGATGTCGCCGGCGTAGACAAACGCAATCTGTTTGTCGGAAACGTGCGGGTGGCGCAGCATCCGAGCGTCGATCTGACCGAGACAGGGAAGGGTCGAAATCACGAGGCAGAAAGATGCGGCAAGAAAGGTTCGCAGGAATTTCATCATCAATCCTTGATAAACGGGATTCATCCCAAATTGTTCAACCGATGCGGAGCCTTCTGCTCGGCGGAAGGCGTCGGCCGGGCCGCCGCCGGATCTGGACATCATCGCCCAGCGCGCCAGATTCCGCAATCGGAGAAGGCAGTGGTCGTGTCGGGAAGCAGGTTCGAATGCTTCCGCCGCCCGATGCGCCAAAGAGATCTTATAACAGCAAGCCATCCCCGGCTGGACCCGCGTGCAAAATCCGGCTTAAGAGACTCAGTTTTCTCCGCATCGAGGAAGCCGCGGCTGTTCCTGCCCAACTGGAAGGGCCTAGCCCGGATTTCTCAAACCCCTCCGTCGCGAGGCGACGGAGAGGGGCGTGGATGCAAGGCGCGCGACGAAGGCCCCCGCAGTCGTACTCGAGCGTTACGTGAGGAGGCCGAGGAGCGGCAACGCAGCAGACGCGCCGCTATCCGGCGTCGCAGCAGGAGGGGGTTGAGAAATGCGGGCTTGAGCCAAAGAGCGGCCGCTTGACGCATGTATGAGGCGAAGCTGCAAACGTGCAAAGGCAGCGAACAGTTGAGGAGGTGGAAAACAGATGAAGACAAGGAAAAGACAGTCAGCAGCAAATCAGGGAACGGCCCCCAGAGTTGAGCGTCACGCGTCGCAGGGGGCATCTGGAAAGCAGAAGGCCTGGTCCGGGTTCGAGCAAGCCATTCTGCGCTATTGGCCTCATTCTCCGGCGGCGTCGAACGGGATCAGGGGCTGAACGCCTCCGCCGCCTTCGCGAAACACTGCGCCCCTCGCCAATCCTTTCAATTGAGCCTCGGCGCAATGGATTCCGTCCCGGATCCATGGCGCGCCGAGGCCGTTTCGGCTCGGTTCCGCAGGATCTCGGTTCTCACGGTCGATCGTCTTCGGATATACTTCCGCTTTGTGGGAAGAGGGGGTCCAATCAAGGGCGGCCGAGACTTCGGGCCGGGCGCCGGCCTCACTCTTCATTTCGAACGATGACGGAGGACTCGCTGGAATGAAGATTTTGGGTACGGGAGGCGCCGGTTTCATCGGGTCTCATATTGTGGATGCTTTCCTGTCGGAGGGGCATCAGGTTTGCGTCGTTGATGACTTGTCCTCCGGCCGGCGCGCCAATGTTCCGCCCGGCGTCCGGCTTCACGCAGTCGACATCCGAGACGGCGACCTTGCGGACGTTTTCGAGGAGGAAAAGCCTGAAGTAGTCAGCCATCAGGCCGCCCGCGCCAACGTTCGGGAATCCTTCGAAAAACCTCAGTTATACGCCGACGTCAACGTCGTAGGCTCGGTGAACCTTCTGGAATGCTGCCGCCAATTCAACGTTCGAAAGGTCATCTACGCATCGACTGGCGGCGCCGTGTACGGCGAGCCCAAGACCCTCCCCGTGCCCGAAGACCATCCGATCGACCCTTTGGATCCCTACGGGGCCAGCAAGCATCACGTGGAACACTATCTGCGCCTTTACCAGACCAACTTCGGCCTTTCATACACCGTCTTGCGCTACCCGAACGTTTACGGTCCTCGACAGAACCCCTATGGCGAGGCCGGCGTAGTGGCGATTTTTGCAGTCAAGATGCTGAAAGGGGAACGGCCTACGATCAATGGCTCCGGTAAGCAGATGCGGGA
>DATKAT010000253.1:0-5248 GCA_035514675.1 Acidobacteriota bacterium
GGATAAAGCGTGAACGTGGAGATGCTTGCCGCCGCGTTCAGGAGCGTTCCCCAACTCACATTCGGCTCCTGAATGCCGACCCCCAGAAAGGAAAGCGTGATCTCGCCCAGGATAAACGCGGGAACCAGGATCGTCATCTGCACGATCAGATAGTTGGTCGTGAAGGGGAGAATGTGAACCAGAAGGATCCGCCCGTGGGAAGCCCCGAGAGTCCGCGCGGCCTGCACGTGATCCCGGGACTTCAAAGAAAGCGCTTGTCCGCGGATGACGCGGGCGACTCCGCCCCAGGCTGCCAGCGTGAAGATGGCCGTCATCAGGAGGTAGAGATTCGCCACCGACAGCTCCAGCGGAAATACGGCACGCAATCCGAGCACCAGAAAGAGCCCTGGCAGTGAAAGAAGGAGATCCGCCATGCGCATCGTAGCCGAGTCGATCCAACCGCCCGCATATCCGGCAAGGAGCCCGAAGCCGACTCCAAAAAGAAGCGTGCAAGCGATTCCCAGGACGCTGATCGTCAATGTGAAGCGCGCCCCGTGCAGCGTCCGCGAAAAGACGTCCCGTCCCAGACTGTCCGACCCCAGCAGGAAAAAAGGCGGGTCCGACACACGCGTTCCGAACAGGCGCGTCTGAAGACCGATCCCCAGGACCTGGTAGGGAGTTCCTGAGACCAATAGTCGCAGCCGAACCTTCTGTCCATTGGCGCCATAGAAAAAGGGCCTCTCAAACCTGCCTGTGCCGGGATCCCGGAAATAGAGCGCCTGAGGCGGCGCGTATCCATGCTCTCGAAACTGATCCCTGGCGCTGTAGGGAGCGACCACGGGCGCCGCCAGAGCCAGTGCGGATATTGCGATCAGAATCAACGCGGACAGGGCCGCCGGAAGTTTCGTCACCGGACCCTCACGCGCGGATCGTTCCAGGCCAGCAGGAGATCCGCAATAAGATTCGCAAAAATCATGAACAGGGCGGCGAGAAGCACGCAGTTGAGCGCCACGAAGAGGTCCCGGCTCAGGATGGAGTCAACGGTCAGAGCTCCGATGCCGGGCCAGTTGAAGACTTTCTCCACAACTACGGCTCCGCTCAATAACCCCCCCAGCGTGATCCCGGAAAGTGAAATCAGCGGGTTTACGGCGTTTCGCAGCGCGTGCCAGAGCACCCGACTCCTGGGCAGTCCGCGGGCAACCGCCGCCAGCACAAACGGTTGCTGAAATACGTCAATCAACTCCAGGCGCAAAGTTCGAAAAAAGAAGGCGACCGTGGGAATCGTCAGCGTAGCGACCGGCAACGCCAGATGCTGCAACGAGCCGGTTCCGCCGATGGGAAACCAACCGGTCCGAAACGCCAGATAGAGGAACAGCACCGAGGACAATACCGTAGGCAAGGACAGGCCGATCAGAGAAAGGGTTAAGCCAAGCTGATCGGGCCACCTTCCGACCTTGATGGCAGCGGCCAGGCTGAGTGGAACTACCACCAGCAAGGTCAGAAGGAACGCCGCCGCAGTGATGTATAGAGTGCCCCACAGGCGTTCCCATATTAGCGACGCCGCAGGCCGTCTCTGTGCAAATGAGTACCCCAGATTGCCTCGCCCGATCTCTCTCACCCAGTGTCCATACTGAATGACAACATGGCGATTCAGTCCGAATTCCTCGCGCAATCGCTCCACTTCCTCCCGCGGGACCGCCGGATTGATTTCCATTTCGGTCAAATAATCGCCGGGAATCAGCTGAAAAAGGGAAAAGACGAGAAACGACAGCAAGAGTAGAAGGGGAATGGTCTCCAGTAGTCGTCGAATCAAGAAGCTCGCCATCGTGCATCTCCGGACGTTCAGTCGCCGATTCCGCCATCTTGGACGCAGGGCTTCGACAGCTCCGATCCGATGCGGCCGAAACTCCGAAGGCGGAGCGGGGACCGACTGCGACTCCGGCTTCGTTTGATCGCCGGGGCATTCTCAGGCCAACACGATCAGTTCTTTCTGCGGTGGCGTGGTGACCTCGACGCCGTCTTCCTGGATAAAAACGTTCAACTCGCTTCGAACTCCAAAGGACTCCAGGTAGACCCCGGGTTCGATCGTACACCCGATCCCCGAAACGACTTCTCGGGTGTCGCGAGTTTCCAGGTTGTCGAAATGGACGCCGTTTCCGTGGACCGCTTCGCCCAAATTGTGCCCGGTTCGGTGCACAAATGCATCCCCGTAGCCGGCCTCAACGATGACTCTGCGAACGGCTGCATCCACTTCCCAGCCTTCGATTCGAGCGGCAGAGCCCCGTCGCTCTCCCAGAAACTGAACGCCTGCATCGCGCGCACTTCGGACCGCTTCGAAGACTTTCCGCACTTCCGGGGCCGGCGGACCGAAAACGCCGGTCCACGTGATGTCGGCAAAGACCGCCGCCGGATCCTTCGTTTTCGCCCACAGATCGATCAGCAGAAAATCGCCGGACCGAATAGCGGAGCTCGCTTCCTGCTTCGGATGATAGTGGGGATCGCTGCTGTTTTCATTGACCGCGACGATTGGGGGAAAGTCCGTAACGAGTCCGCTCGCCTCCAGTTGCCCCATTATCCACGTCTGCAGTTCGAACTCTGAAATGCTTCCGGAATTGCGAATCTGCCGATGAGCTTCGTAAAACGCCTCCTGCACGATGCCGGTGATGCGCAGGGCGGCCTTTTTGTGCAGGGCGATCTGCTTGGCGGACCAGACCGATTCGAAGCGCTGAATCAGATCTCCTGAGGAAACGATCTCGGGGCCCAGCGAACGGATTAGCTCCGCGGTGCCGGCGTCTACAAGTGAAAAATACGGGATGGCGTTCAGCGGAGAATATTGCATGGCCACGCGCGAGCTGCCCTCCAGCATCCGGCTCAATCCGGTGCGCAGCTCCTGCCAGGTCAGATAGACGAGCTTTGTCCCGGGCAGCGGGCCCAGCGCCCCCTGTTCGATCCGGTGCACCAGCCGCACCGGCTCTCCTTCCGCTGGGATCAGGTAAAACCAACGGCGCGTAGGGTGGCCGCCCGGATCCAACCCCAGGACCCGGTATGCGATCGGGTCCGACCCTCGAAAGTCGTAAAAAAGCCATGCCGGCAGTTCAAAACTGCGCAAGAGCGTCTGAATCCGTTCGACTCGATCGTTCATTCGTCACACCTGTTGATAGCTTGAAAGTACTTTCTCCTGCACGGTTCGTGCAAGCTGTCCCAGTTCCATCTCCCTATAGTCGGAAAACGACACCGGAGAGTGGACGATCATTTTCATCTTGCCGGGACGGATGACGACGCCGCCGCGGGGAAGTCTGCGATGCGCGCCGATGATGGTGACTGGAACGATCGGGGCTTCCGAAAAGCGCGCCAATAGAAAAGCTCCGCGTCTGAACTCGACCATTTCGCCGTCATAGGTCCGCATCCCTTCGGGATAGATTACAAACGAGACGCCCTGCTGGATTTTTTCCGAGACCCGCTGAAAAGACTGGATGGTCCTGCGCGGGCTCCCCTTTTCGATTGGAATGTTTCCGGAACGCCTCAAGTGCCAGCCCAGGAAGGGAATCCGAAAAAGCGAAGCCTTGGCCGCAAACCGGAATTGACATGGGAGATGGGCCAGAAAAGCCCAGTGATCGAACATGCTTAAATGATTGGCGGCAAAGACGTAGCCGCGGTTCCCATCCAGGTTCTCGAGACCCTCGACCTCCACTTTGACACGCGAGACAAGGAGAATGAACTCGGCCCACCATCGGGCGCAGGCGTGTTGAAGTCTGCCCGAACTGTCGAACAGCGAGAAAAACACGCTGCAAATCGAGAGGCCCCCCGTCACCAGCAAGATGATGGGGACTCTCCAAGCCGAGTTCACTACCGGAAGGATGTCAGCGCACCGCATCGAGCGCCTGACATTCTGGCACGCATTGAGCCGGAGTTCCAGACGACAGACGACTTCCTACAGCCGCTCCGCTGAAACCAGGAGTTGCGGTCTCGCTGGAACGTAAACACATTCACATCGTCCCAGTCCACGCAGGATTGAGCATTGCAGCATTCGGCCCTTCGGCGACGCCGAAAGACCGACCTTAGCGAACCAGCTATAATGTATATGACATTTCGACGCGTCAGATTATTTACGGACGAGGAGGTCAAAAGTGAAATACCGTTTGCAGTTTTCGTTGATTCTCATGATGATTCTGGCTGCGGCCGCCGTGGCCCAAACCCGCATGGAAGGCGAATCGAGTCCTGTCGAGGAAGTGGCTACTGAAGGGTCGATCCATTGGAATGTGAAGCTGCCGTATGAATCCGTTCAATTACGGGTGAAGGGACCAGTCGGCGTTGTTTTTCAATCCGAGATCGGGGCAGGCTTTGGCGTTCAATACGACTTCGTCGACCAGTTCGGTCGGGCGCTTCCCGACGGACGTTATGCTTATGAATTGCGGATCGTCCCAAAGTTGGACCGAATGCTTCGCCAGGAAATCGCGGCGCAACGCGCCGTCGAGAATCCGCTGACGCGGGCGGCTGTCCGACAGCTCCTGAGCAGCGATCAGTTGGTGCATTCGGGTTACTTTATGATTCGGAATGGACTTGCGGTGACTTCGGACGGACCCCGCTCGCTTCCAGAGCTTCCCGACCACTCGGACCCGCTTGCCGTAGACGACTCTGGCGGAGAGTTTTCTTTTATCGTCATCGCGGAAGAAGATTCCACGTTAAAGGGCGATCTCTGCATCGGAGACGGGTGCGCCGGCACGGGAGATCCCTTGCCTGCGTTTGGAGCGTCGACTCTTCTTATGATGGACAGAGATGTGCGCATCAAGTTTGACGACACGAGCGTCGAAGCCGGCTTCGCCGCCCGCGATTGGCAGATCGGAGCCAATGACGCGGGCTCCGGGGGGATTGAGAGGTTTTTCATTCAGGACTGCGGCTTCGCCGACGAAGGGCTGTGTCCCGGCAGCCTGTTCCCGTTTTCGATTCTCGGAAACTCTCGCAACAACGCCCTATTCGTCGACTCTGACGGCCACGTGGGATTGGGGACCTCAACGCCTGTGACGCTGCTTCACGGCGTGTCGGGAGACAGTCCTGCGATCAGACTCGAACAGGATGGATCCATGGCCCTTGTTCCCCAAAGTTGGGATGTAGGTGGAAATGAAAACGGCTTTTTCGTTCGCGACGTCACTGGCGGAGGACTTACGCCTTTTCAAGTTCAGCCAGGAGCGCCTTCTAGTAGTTTAACTGTCTCTCCGGCAGGAAATGTCGGTCTCGGAATCGCGACCGCCGCCAGACAGCTGCATCTGAG
>DATKAT010000254.1:0-4176 GCA_035514675.1 Acidobacteriota bacterium
GCGGCTGTTGAATTCTACAGTTTTGCGGATGGCGGAATCCGGACGATTGCGGAGATCGAAAGCCAGGGACTCTGGGGATTCGCCATCTCTCCGGACGGCGCCACGATCCTGGTCGGCAGGCCCGACCTGTTAGTCAGCGACGTCATGCTGGTGGAGAACTTCCGATGAGGGGCAGTCGGACGAACTTCGCCCCGGGCCGCCTTTTAAATGACATGAGGAGAAGTTAATCGTATACTCCGATGGTCCAATTAGCATCTTCGTTTTTCGTATCACAGAGCAGCCGGGCTTTCGGAAATCAGCAACGAATCAAATTGGAGGCTTAAGGCAACATCATGAAGTCATGGAAAGCCCAGTTTCTCATTCCAATAATTGCGGCGGTTTGCATACTTGCAACCGAATCGGCGACGGCGCAGGGACACCCGCTTGACCCGCTGACGTTCCAGGAGTATTGGACCGTGCTCGGAGTCCTCAAACGAGAGAATCGACTCGACGCAAAAACGGTTTTCTACAATGTCGCTCTGGTGGAACCTGACAAAAAGAGCGTGTGGTCCTTTTCCGAGGGAGACGCTTTCGAACGCAGGGCCAAAGCTGTTGTAGGCCGCCAAGGGGAAACCGCTGAAGCCGTCATCGATCTGCGCGAGGAAGCTCTCGAAAGCTGGACCGTGCTGGAAGCGATCCAGCCGAACTGGCTCAGCCGAGAGTTCCAGGCGATGGACGATGAATTGAAGCAACATCCAGAATTCGTTGCGGCATTGGAAAAGCGAGGGATTCGAGAGCTGGAGTTCGTCGATTGCGTCGTATTGCCGCCCAGCTACCTTGACACCGACGAGCAAAAAGGGCGTCGAGTGGGACACGCGGCTTGTGAATATGTGCCCGGCGTCCAAAACGTCTGGACTCGACAGATCGAGGGCCTGAGCGTCGTACTGGATATGGTTGAAAACAAAATCATACGGGTGGTGGACGAGGGGGCGGTTCCGATTCCGGATACCAATGCTGACTACGACTCGGCCTCCATCGGCGCGCCGCGGGACGTGCCTGGCCCCATCAGGATTGACCAGCCGTTGGGCCCCGGCTTTGAGCTCCGGAGAAATATCGTCGAGTGGCAGAAGTGGCGCTTCCACGTCCGTTCAGATCAGCGAGTCGGTCCAGTCATCTCGACGGTGACCTATCAGGACGGCGACGCCAGAAGACCGATTCTCTATCAGGGCTCCCTTTCGGAAATCTTCGTTCCCTATATGGACCCTTCGTTCACCTGGGCTCACCGCACTTTTCTGGACGCAGGCGAAGTTTTCGCGGGCGGACTCACAAAGCCGCTCCAGCGAGGAGTTGATTGTCCGGAGAATTCAATCTATCTCAATAGCCTGATTGCCAACGACGTTGGACGTCCAGAGCGGCGCGACGACGTTATCTGCATCTTCGAGCGAGAGGCAGGGGACATGGCCTGGCGACATTACGCGGAATCTCATTTCGGAAGAAAAAAGCGGGATTTGGTAATCCGAAGCGCAGCGGTCCTTGGAAATTACGACTACGTTTTGGACTGGATATTTCAGCAAGACGGGTCGTTCAAGGTCGCAGTCGGAGCGACGGGAATCGCGGAGGTGAAGATTGTTGAAGACCCCGTGGCGACCAACAGTTCCGCCGATCGATACGGCCGGTTCGTCGATCGACATATAGTCGCCGTAAATCACGATCACTACTTTAACTTCAGGCTCGACCTGGATGTTGACGGACCGATGAATCGATTCTCCATCGACCGACTGGTGACCAAAGAGCTGCCTCCCGAAAATCCCCGACGAAGCATCTGGGTGCGAGAACCCGTTTTCCCCGCGAGGGAGTCCCAGGCGAAGCTGAACATCGACCTCACGCGCCCGGCGATGTGGCGAGTGCTCAGCAACTCGAAAGTGAACGGCGTCGGCTATCCGACCAGTTACCATCTCAGCTGGGGAAAGTCCGCCCGTACGCTGCTCGGCGCTGACGATTATCCCAGGCGGCGAGCTGGCTTTATCGACCACCATTTGTGGGTCACGGCCTATGATGCCGAGGAGCGATACGCCGCAGGGGAGTATCCCACTCTCAGCGAGCCAGGCATGGGGCTTCCCGCATGGACGGCCGCAGACCGGGAAATTCAGGATGCCGATATCGTTCTCTGGTATACAACCGGTATGCACCACGTCGTCCGTGCGGAAGACTGGCCCGTCATGCCGGTCCTGTGGCACACGTTCGAGCTTCGTCCATTTGATTTCTTCGACAGAAATCCAGCCTTGGATCTTCCGCAATAGAGCCGGACCGCGCGACAGGGGCGCGCGTACTGCGTTGCCTCTCTTTAGTTCGCATCTCCCGCACGCGACCGACTGCGGCGTTGGATAGCGACGAGTCTGCTGCGTTGCCGCTCCTTGGCCTCCTCGACGTACTGCAAGAGTGCGATTGCGCGGGCCTTCGTCGCGCGCCTTGCATCCACGTCGCTTTGCGACGTCTCGCGACGGATCTGCGTGCAAAATCCGGACTAGTCGAAAAGAAATCGAGTCGCGGTGCTCGTCGAACATCCGGTGAACATGAGAAAGCCGTCCGGCGTGTAGAATTCGGCCGTTCCGGCGGACTCATAGAAGTCTCCAGTTTGGTCCAGATGCCCTTTCCCGGCGTTTTTAAGGTTGAGGGTGAACTGCGGACAAGGCGCTTTGTGACGCGAGTCTCTTGAGCGCGCACTACATTTTTCCTAGGACTCCAGTTACAATCCGATTCACCAGGTCGCTTCAGAGTTTGGATGTTACGTTATGAAGGTTGGTTCGCAATTTGCGCAGTACATCAACCCACTCCTCGCCGCGTTGAAGTCTCTTGGTGGATCAGCACGTGCGGCGGAAGCCAGGGCCGCTGTGGCCGACCTCCTGCTTGTCGATGACAGCGTTCTCGAGGAGCGGCTTGCGAGCGGTCAGTCCCGCTTCGATAACCAGGTGGGGTGGGCTCGCTATTATCTGGTGCGCGCTGGGTACATTGACTCATCGAGGCGCGGCGTGTGGGCCCTGACGAAGAAGGGGCGCGGCACGGAGAACCTTTCGGACGCAGAGATCAGCGATCTGGTCAGGTCAGTGATTGCCGAGTGGGGTCGAAAGAGCGAAGGCTCAGACGATGCCGACTCTGAGTTGTCGGAGGAGCGGCCACCTGATGAGATTCCCATGGACTACCGCGCTCAGTTGCTCGCGATCCTAAAAGACCTGCCGGCAGCGGGCTTCGAGCGACTGTGCCAGCGCCTTCTCCGTGAAGCCGATTTCGAGCAGGTGACCGTTACTGGCCGATCGGGTGATGGCGGAATCGACGGCATCGGGATTTTGCAGCTAAACCCCTTCGTCAGCTTCAAAGTCTTGTTTCAATGTAAACGTTACGCGGGTGGAGTTGGTCCCAGCATGGTGCGTGACTTCCGCGGCGCGATGATGGGGCGAGCGGACAAGGGGCTCATCCTCACCACCGGCTCGTTTACAGCCGAGGCAAGACGCGAGGCCGTTCGCGACGGGGTCCCGCCGATAGAGTTGGTGGACGGGCAGGCGCTTGTCGACCTTTTCGAAAAACTCGAACTAGGGCTTCATCCGCGCAGCACATTTGATGTCAACGAGAGTTTCATTGACGAGTTCAGGAAATGAGGTGGCCACAGAACGGGTTTCAGCGGTAGGCGTTGCGGGCCGCAACCGAGCCCGAACGATCCTCATGGGCCCGATCGGGGTGTACCGAATCAGTACGGAGGGTATCGAGCCCTTGCGCTGACTCCCATCGTCTTCTCAGAACCGCGCCTCCCCCGGGCGCCGGCCGCCGTTTGCGGAGCGGAAGACGGAGCCTGTGCGGCTGACGAACCCGGCGGGCTGAAGCTCGCACACAGTCTCGGGGCGTCGTGATATTCGGTCGAGATTGCAGGAAGATTTCAATTGACGCTTTCACCCTCCCTTTCCGCATATCTCCATGGGGTATAAAGCAATGGCAAAAGCGCTTTCCATTGATGCCTTGCGCTTTGAATTCAGTTCGACCTGGAGTTCAGCGATGCTGAGGCGTCCCCACTGAATGATTCCGAACCAACCGAAGGAGCAAAGAATGACCGAGAAGACTCAGAACCAGCCTTCCAGCGTACCGCCGCACGTCCAGCTGGTCGAGATGGCCACCGCATATTGGGTGTCCCGGATCGTCTACGTCGCA
>DATKAT010000255.1:0-4384 GCA_035514675.1 Acidobacteriota bacterium
GCAAGGCGCGAGGAGGAAGGCGATTCCGGTGCATCGTTGACGACGAGCAACGCAGTCCGGGGGCCGCAAACCCCTGTTGCCCGGAGGGTTGCGGGCGGCGCCCGTCTCGGTCGTTGCGGCTCCTGGACGATGCATCAGCATAGCCTGCGTCGCCGCGCCTACGATTCGGACCAGCGGCGCCCGCAACACGACGGACCAGGACTTCGATCACGGGCTGCATAGAGTGGCAACGCAGGAGACGCGCCGCTATCCGGCGCCGCAGAAGGAGGCGTGTGAGAATGAGAAATGCGGGCTAGAAACGCAACAAACGGGACCGGGTCTGTCAGGATCCACGTCGTACGAGGATCACTTTGATGGTTTCCAGAAGGATCAATAGGTCGAGCGAGAAACTGTAGTTGTAGATATAGGCCAAGTCGTACTTGAGTTTGTTTTCGGCCAGAGTATGGTAATAGCCTCGCACTTGCGCCAGTCCGGTGATTCCCGGCTTGACTTTGTGCCGCTCGCTGTAACCTGGAAGGCGTCTGCTGAACTCCTCGACGAACCCCGGCCTTTCAGGACGAGGTCCGACGAAGCTCATATCCCCTAAGAAGACATTGATCACCTGGGGTAGTTCGTCGATTCGGAAACGTCGCAGGAGCCTCCCGACCCTCGTCACCCTGGGATCGCCGTCTCCCGCGATGATCTCCTCGCCGTCTGCTTCGGCATTCCGAATCATGGTTCGAAACTTGATGGTCTTGAAGGCGCTTCCTCCGTACCCGATTCTTTCCTGAACGTAAAAGACCGGACCGGGCGACGACAGTTTGACGGCGGCTGCGATGAGGAGAAACAACGGAAGGGACAGCAGCAACAGCAGAGCGGACAAGGCCAGATCGAAGCTTCTCTTGAGAAATCGCTCAATCGGCTCGTTCGGATTTCGCTTGACCTCGATCAAGGGGGTGTCGTGTAGATTTATGTGTTTGAGTCGACCGATTGCGATTTCAAAGACGGAAGGAAGAATCGCAATCCGCAGCGGGCGTTCAACCTGAATTCTGCTGACCTCGTGCAAGACGTGATCCTTCCAGGAGTCAGCGCTGGCAAACAGAATCTCGTCCACGTTCTGATCGAGAAGCACCTGCCGAATCCGGGAAAAATCGCCCAGGACCGGGTATTTGGACTCGTGGCCTTCAGCGAGGGGCGCATCCAGAACAAGTCCAGCTACGGTCAGTCCCATCCAGGGGCTCCTTTCGATGTCCTCCAGAAGCTGCCGGGCCGATTCCCAGTTTTGGCCCACTACCAGGACCCGCAGCCGACGACCGTGGATTCGGGCTTTGACGAAGGATCTCCACGACGTTAGAAGAGCGCAGTTGACGACTCCAAAAAGCAGTATCACGGTGCGGGGAAAGATCGCGCCGGTCAGAAAGAACAAGGAAGCGATCGTCAGGACCTGCAGGAGGCAGGCGGTCAGGGTCAGAGCCAGAAGCTCCCGATAGCGAAGCGCCCGCAGGTCGTCGTACAGGCCGAGCACATACAGAAAAAACCCCTGGCTCAAGAGGAGGACGATCCAGGGATGATCGACCATGTCCCAGCGCTGCTGGGGAAGCAGCTCCTGCGTCCACGGCAGCTCTATGCTCAGGCGCAAAACCCAGGCGGCGGCGTAGGCGAGTCCGCCCATCGCGACATCGACTCCAAACAGGAGCCATGGAGTCGACAGGATCGTGGCGGCGCCGCGTCGTTCGGATGTCTGCGAGACTGGCTGATCGATTGAATGCATGCCTGTATTGGAAGACTGCGCCGGCAGAGCGGCGGCGAGGGCCCCGGACGGTCGCCTGGTCGGCCCGCGCACCCGCCGGTCTTCCGGCCTCACGTATTATAATACTCCGCCGTGGCGTCATCAGCCCTCGGCGTTTCCGCAGTCGTCATCAATTACAACGGAGAGGAGTTTCTCAGGGGATGCCTGCAATCCCTGCAGCGGCAGTCTCGTCCCCCCGATGAAATTCTGGTGGTCGACAACGCGTCGACCGACGGCAGCCTGGGAATCCTGAGTGAGGAATTCGCGGACGTTCGGGTCCTGGCGCTCCCCGCAAACCTTGGCTTTGCTGAGGCTTGCAACCGTGGAATCGAGGCCACGGATTCGGATCTGGTGGCGATTCTCAACAACGACCTGATCCTCGACCGCGAGTGGCTCAATGAACTGCATAAGCATGTCTCCGAGGAGTGGGGCGCCTGGGCGTCATTGATCCTGTTTGAGCGGTCGCCGAACCGGGTGGACAGCGCGGGCGACGGAATGTCGGTCATTGGCGCCGCCTTTAAGATCGGCCACACGCAGGACGTCTCGGCATATCGGCGGCCTCGGGAAGTGTTCGGACCCTGCGCCGCGGCCGCTCTGTACCGACGCAGTCTGTTGGAAGAAGCAGGCGGCTTCGATTCGGACTTTTTTTTGATCCACGAGGACTCCGACTTGAACCTGCGCGCCAGGATGCTGGGCTTTCGTTGCCTGTTCGTTCCCACCGCTCAGGTTCTTCATCGAGTCAACGCCAGTATTGAAAGCTTCAGCGCCGCCTACGTTTTTTACGGCCATCGCAACTCCGAAATTCTATTCTGGAAGAACATGCCCTCGCGCCTGCTTCTGACCTACTTGCCGGAGCGGCTTCTGTTCAATCTCCTTGCACTCTTGTACTTCACTTTCAAGGGCAGGGGCGTCTCCTTCCTGCACGCCAAATTGGCGTTTCTCAGGCAGTTTGGCTCCATTCTCCGAAAGCGGCGCGGCATCCAGCAGGGCAGAAAGCTGTCGGCCGGAAGACTGCGCAGGCAACTGGAGCGGAACTGGCTGAAGCACCGCAGAAAGGGCTTGTCGAAGCTTTGAGCGAACTGGGCGTTGTGATCGTCAATTACAATTCCGCGGATTACCTTCGGGGCTGTCTGGCCAGCCTGTATCAGGAAACCGCCTGCGACTTCCACGTTGTCGTCGTCGACAATGACTCGCGGGATCAGAGTCGCCTGCCGGAGCTGACCTCAGGTCGCCGGAATCTTTCGCTGATTCTCAACCAGTTCAATCTCGGCTTCTCACGGGGCTGCAATCAGGGAATCCGTTTGCGAAAAGCGAAAAATTACTTGCTGCTGAATCCTGACTGCGTCATTGTCGATGAAGCCGTCGACAAGACTCTTCAATATCTCGTGCGGCATCCGGAGATCGGGATCGTCGGCTGTCGTGTAGAGAATCCCGACGGCACCCTGCAGCGCGCATGCCGACGGGCCACTCCAACGCCTTCAACCGCCTTTTATCGCCTTTCCGGACTCAGCTCCCTTTTTCCGGCAAGTCGGCGGTTCGCCGGATACCATTTCGGCCACCTTGATCCAGCCGACAGCCACCCGGTGGAAGCGGTTTCTGGTTCGTTTCTGATGTTTCGTTCAGAGGCGCACCGCACCATCGGTCCCCTGGACGAGAGGTTTTTTCTATACGGCGAGGATCTCGATTTCTGCCTCAGAGCCCGCCGACAGGGTTGGGACGTGCAATATTTTTCCGGCGCCAGGATCATTCACCATAAGCGGGTCAGCTCCTCGCGCCAACCCCAGGAAAGCAGTTCTCACTTCTTCGAGGCGATGGAGATCTTCTACGATAAACACTTTTCCGGCAAAGCCGGAAGCATTGAAAGATCTTTGGTGCCCGTCGGAATCCATCTGCTCCGGTTTGCCGACCGGATCCGGGGAAACGTGACGGGGCGTCACTCCGTCGGCTCCAAGGGATGAGGGCAACCCGGCGAGCGCGGTCGGAGCGGCGTTTCCGACTAGTGTCCTGTGTCAGAAGTTCGTCGTCACAAAAAGGGCGGCGATGCGCCCGCCTGGCAAGGCGCGAGGAGCAAGCATATCGGGAATATGTGCGCGACGAGCAACGCAGCCAGGCGGGAGGCAGCGCCGCCCGACTGTAGACGAACTTCTGACACAGGACAATAGCCCGCATTTCTCAGACGCCTCCTATTGCGGCGCCGCTCCTCGGCCTGCTCGACGTACTGCACGAGTACGACTTCGCGCTCCTCGCGCCTTGTCGGCCGGGCGCAGCGTCACCCTTGGTGTTGCGACGAACTTCTGACTCATGACACTAGAACCGACTGGACCTGGTGCCTTCTTCTGCTGAGTGCGAACCTGAACCGAGCGGGGAGCGCTTGGCGGACCGATGGAATGCAAAGCCGGCTCCGCCGCCACGGCCGAAGGTTGCATCGCTTCCATCTCATCGACGCATCGGAGGAGCTTTCGGTTCATCACTCCGAATTCGACTGAGAGATTTGACGGCTCAGAGCCTCCAGCTCCCGGTGCAGTCGCTGCTGGCGCCGCTGCAAGAACACGATGTAAAGGAAAAGAATGGTCCAGATTACAAGGTACCCGGCAAACAGATACAGATTCATCCCTT
>DATKAT010000256.1:0-10813 GCA_035514675.1 Acidobacteriota bacterium
ACATCGAAAGAGCCCGGGAACTGGCCTCTGAAATCGAGGCAGGGCAAGTGTTTGTCAACGGTATGGTTGCCTCCGACCCCCGCCTCCCCTTTGGAGGAGTCAAGGATTCGGGAGTCGGCCGCGAACTTTCCGATTTCGGCATTCGCGAGTTCGTCAACGTGCAGACGGTCTGGATTCGCTAGCCCGGATTTTGCACGCGGGTCCGTCGCGAGGCGTCGGAGAGCGGCGCGGATGCAAGGCGCGCGACGAAGCTGTCGGCCCAGCATCAGCGGTACGCCCAAACTAAAGTGGCTGCGCTCGTGGCCGGACCGGAGAAATGGTCGGGACGGCGAGATTCGAACTCGCGACCCCCTGAACCCCATTCAGGTGCGCTACCAGGCTGCGCCACGTCCCGACGCCGAGCCGAATCAAGGGTGGGCTTCCGCAGTCCCCCCGGGGAGCCGACAGTATAGCATAGGGGTAGGGGGATTCAGGAGTCGGGAGGCAGGAGGCAGGAGGCAGGAGTCAGAACTCGGAACTTGGAACTCGGAACTTGGAACTCGGAACTTCGAAGTCGAGACTCGCAGCTTTGGCAGTCAGGATTCAAGGATCTGGAGGATCTCGCCAACGTCTTTTTTGATTTCTCCAAGGGCTCGACGCTGACCGGCCTTCATGGTGTCGCGAAAGAGCGACATTTCCTGCGGTTCGCCGTCCCCTTTCTCCATGAGTCTCTGATTGGCGCCTGCGATCGTGTAACCCCGCTCGTAGACGAGGTGTTTGATGGTCTCGACGACCTCGATGTCCTTCTTGCGATAAATGCGTTGGCCTGAGCGGTTTTTGGCGGGTTTCAGCGCCGGGAACTCGGTTTCCCAGTAGCGGAGGACATGCGGCTCGAGTCGGCAGATCTTACAGACCTCGCCGATCTTGTAAAAGAGCTTTTTCTCCGCCTTTTTCATCCTCGCGACCTGAAACAAGCGTACACTGCCGCCTTCCAGCGGCTGGTCGGGACGCCGACTTTCAGTGTATGCAGAAGTCAGGTTAAAGGTCCAGCATTCTGGAAGGTCGGAAGCTCACATAGCAGCTTGGCGGAAGCTGGATGCGCTCCCCGGTCTGCGGGTTCCGTCCCATTCTCCCTTTTCGGTGAATGACGTTGAAGCTGCCGAATCCGGTCAGCTTGACGTTTCTTCCCCTGCTCAGTTCAGTTTTCATCGTCGCCAGGATCGCGTCTACGACGGCCCTGGCCTCGCGATAGGACATTCCACCGTGAGTCTCGTAGACAATGCGCGCAAGGTCGGTTTTGATCATGGAATTCCCTCTACAGATTGACCCTTTCTCTTGTCGCCGGAGGTAATCCGGAACTCCTCTCCCCAAAAATGCAGGCGGCTGGCCATTCTTTAGCAGCCTTGCAGCGGGGTGTCAAGAGGTTAGCCCGCATTTCACAATCGGTCTCAGTCGCTGGAGGGGGGACTGCCTTCGGTTCGTCAAGCCTTGCGCCCGGTTCGCTGCAAGATGCGTATGGGTGTGGCGTAAAATCCGAATTTTTCCCGAATCCGATTGACTAAGAACCGGAGGCGGGAGAAATGCAGCGGCCGGCCGCCCCTCAGAAAGAGGACGAAGGTGGGGGGGTTGGCGCCGACCTGGGTGGCGTATTTGAAGGCAGGCTTTCGGGTTCGCGCCTTTGTTTGAAGGAGGCCGGCGACTTCCTGCTGCAGGAATCGATTCAGCTCCGCCGTAGGCACCCGGATCCGTCGGCTTTCGAAGGCCGCTTGCGCCGCCTCCAGGAGCTTGAAGATCCTTTGCCCGGTCAAGGCTGAAACGAAGACCATTGGAGCAAAGTCGAGAAAACGCATGCGGCCTCTGAATTCCAGCTCGAGTCGGCGGGCGGTTTCGGTCTCCTTTTCGATCAGATCCCATTTGTTGACGGCCACGACGACCGACTTTCCAGCCTTTTCGGCGTAGCCCCCGATGGTAGCGTCCAGGTGCGTGGCGCCCTCTTCGGCGTCGATCAGCAAGATGACCACGTCTGCGCGCTCCAGATGCCGGCGGGCCATCACGACGCTAAGCCGTTCGGCCTTCATCGCAGGCCGCCCTTTGCGTCGAATGCCAGCGGTATCGATGATTCGAAACGCCCGACCCTGGTATTCAAGGAGGGTATCGACGGCGTCGCGCGTGGTGCCGGGAGTGGAGCTGACGATGACTCGTTCTTCTCGGGCCAGACGATTCACCAGCGACGACTTGCCCACATTGGGCCGCCCGATGACGGCCACCCTGATCTCGTCTTGGGCGATCGCGGCCGGGCTCTCGGGGAGGTCGGCGACAATGTAGTCCAGCAAATCGTCGATTCCGAGGTTGTGCTCGGCCGAGATCGAAAAAACCGGATCGGCCCCCAGAGCGTAAAACTGCAGCGCGTCGCTTTCGACCTCCGGCACGTCGACCTTGTTGGCCGCAACCACAAAGTCCTTGCCTCGCCTGTTCAGGAGTGCGCTGATCTCGCGGTCCAGCGGATGGACGCCGGCCCGCGCGTCCACGACCAGCAGGATCAAGTCGGCCTGCTCGATCGCCACTGCGGCCTGTTCGAACACCTTTTCGGGGATGGCTTCCTTTTCGCCGGGAATGATCCCCCCGGTGTCGACCAGCTCGAATCTCTTCCCCAGGACCTCCACGTCGGCGAAGATCCGGTCGCGAGTCATTCCCGGCTCGTCTCCGACCAGGGCCCGCCTCGATCGGCTCAGGCGATTGAAGAGAGTCGACTTGCCCACGTTGGGGCGTCCGACGATTGCGACTCGGTACGTCATTCAGACGTCCCGGCCCGTTGCTGAGGAAGGCCCCTCGATAATGGGTTCAATCAGGTAGCGTCGGAACCGCTTCCATTCCCGCGACGGCAGCGACGCTTCCAGCAAGACTCCATCCGGCCTGTATTCCTCGGACAATATCTGCGCCGTCCGGCGAAGATGAGAGGTCACGTCTCCGCGATCGAATGGAATCAGGAGTCGGAATTTCCGGTAGCGTCGACCGAGCGCTTCCTCGATTTCACTCAGCAGATCGGGGACGCCTTCTCCGGTGAGAGCCGAGACGTAGATTCCGTCGAACCCGCCGCCCATTGCGGGAAGATGCTCCAGCAGATCGATTTTGTTGTAGACCTCGATGACGGGAACGTCTTCGGCCCCGATTTCCTCCAGCACTTCGTAGACGGCAGCCCTCAGATTCCGAAGATTCTCCTGCGACGCGTCGATCACGTGCAGGATCAAGTCGGCCTGCTTCGTTTCCTCCAGCGTTGCGTGAAACGCCGCCACCAGGCTGTGCGGGAGCTTTCGGACAAAACCAACCGTGTCGCTGAACAGGATCTCATGACCGCTCGGCAGCTCGACTTTCCGAACCAGAGGGTCGAGCGTCGCGAAGAGGCGGCTGCTGACATAGGTGTCAGCGGACGTCAGGCGGTTAAACAGCGTGGACTTTCCGGCATTGGTGTAGCCGACCAGGCTGACCGTGTTCAACAGCGCGGCTTGTCGTTTTCGTCGGTGCAGGCCGCGCCGTTGCTCCAAGCGGCGCAGATCCTCGCGAATGCGCGAGACCCGATCTCGAATGGTTCGCCGATCCGCCTCCAGCTTGGTTTCCCCGGGGCCTCGAGTACCGATCCCTCCGCCCAGCCGAGACAATTCCCCGCCTTTCCCCGTCAGCCTTGGAATCCGGTACTCCAGCTGAGCCAGCTCGACCTGAAGCTTCCCCTCTCGCGACCGCGCCCGCTGGGCGAAAATGTCCAGGATCAGCTCCGATCTGTCCACCACCTTCCGTTCCAGCGCGGATTCCAGATTGCGCTGCTGCACCGGGCTGAGTTCCTCGTCAAAAACCACCAGGTCGGCCTCCAATTCGCGGCACAGGCTTCGAATCTGTTCGACTTTGCCCTTGCCGATGAAGGTCGCCGGATCGGGCCCTTCCCTTTCCTGCAGAATGACCTCCAACACCCGGCCGCCCGCGCTGCGCGTCAGTTCCTCGAGCTCCCGAAGCGATTCTCGCTGCTCTGCGCGGCGGCGACTGTCGCGGCTCAGTCCCACCAGAACGGCCCTTTCTTCCCGCACGCGAGTCGACTTCAAGCCTGAATCCGGCTCCTCTCCGGCTCTCTGAGCGAAGCCTGCAGGTGCGGCAGAATCCGCTCTCCGTGAAAGCGGCCGTTTTCGATAAAGATCTTGTTGGTCAATCGGCCCGAGATGATCGACCCGGCCAGATAGATCCCGGCCACGTTGCTTTCCAGCGTCTCCGGCTCGAACCGGGGGATGCAGGTCGCCGAGTCGACTTCAACTCCCATGCTGCGGAGAAAGGCCACGTCCGGGTGATACCCGGTCAATGCGAAAACGAAGTCGTTTTCCAGAACCTTCGACCCTTCTGGGGTTTCGACTACGATTTCACCGGGGCGGATTTCAACGACCTTCGATTGGAATAGAGCCGGAATCTCGCCGTTTTGAATGCGGTTGTTGATATCGGGCAGAATCCAGTACTTGACCTCCCGCCCCATCTCGGCTCCGCGGTGGATCAGCGTGACGTCGGCGCTGTTGCGAAAAAGCTCCAACGCCGCGATTGCGGCCGAATTCTTGCCTCCGACCACGGCTACCTTTTTCCGGTAAAACGGATGCGGGTCAGTGTAATAGTGGCTCACCTTCGGCAGATCTTCGCCGGGAACGTTCATGCGATTCGGATTGTCGTAATATCCGACGGCCACAATCACCTTTTGCGCGCGGCGCCGTCGCCGTTCGTTCAGACGATCTTCGGTTTCGATCAGGAAATCGCCGTCGCCTCCCTTCACCGAAAGCACTCTCTCGAAATCCCGGATGGGGAGGTCGAAATGCTGGACCACGCGTCGGTAGTACTTGAGGGCGTCCAGGCGCACCGGCTTTTCAGTCCGCACCGTAAACGGCACATTGCCGACCTCCAGAAGCTCGGCAGTCGTGAAAAAGGTCATGTTCTCCGGAAATCGATAGATGGAGTTGACGATGCACCCCTTCTCGACCACGCGGAAATTCAAGCCTCGATTTCGGGCTTCAATGGCGCAGGCCAAGCCCGAAGGCCCTGCGCCGACGATGACCAGATCCAGCAATTCCGACATTTGACACAAACTTCCCGGATTCAATAAACTATCGACTCTTTGACCGGGCGATTAGCTCAGCTGGTTAGAGCGCCGTCTTCACACGGCGGAGGTCACTGGTTCGAGTCCAGTATCGCCCACCATCCCGGCATTTCGCCGGAATCGCTTTCTCCGCTGCCATTCTAACAGAGGGGGGCTTCGTTCTTCGTTCGAAGTGCTGGGTGAATTTACCCTGGAGTTCGGGACTCGGAACTTTGAACATCGGAACTTTGAACCGCGCAAGGCGGGCCTCACGACGACCCTTTCATCGTGATGGTCTCTAAACCGTGCGCGTTCGGGCCGGTTTCGGTCTTCCAGAGCAGGTATGAAAACAGCAACCCGAAGCTGGCCAGTACGGTGAAGATCCACATCCCGGGGGCGTATCCGGCCGGATTATCGGGGCCGGCGGCGAAGGCGTCGTTGGCGTAGCCGATCAGCCATGGAATCAGAGCCATGCCTGCTTGCTGGCAAAGGGTCATCAAGGCGTAGGCCGAGCCCAGGCGGCGTTGGTCGACGATGTAAGCGATGGAGGGCCACATGACGGCCGGAATCAGGGAAAAAGCGATTCCCAGCAGGGTCATGACCACCAGTAGGGTCAAGGGGACGGAAAAGCTTCCGAAGCCGGGCAGCCAGAGGGAAATGTCGGCGCCGGGAGGAAGGTAGGTCACCACTAGAAAGAGCGGCAGCAGCAAAGCGGAACCGGCCATCATGAACCATGAACGCCGACCGACCCGGTCGACCATCAGCCCGAACAACGGCGTCGCAATCATGGCCGCCAGGGGAAGCAAACTGTTCAGCAGGCCTCCGATCTCGCGAGTGGTTCCGTGCGCTTCGATGAAATACTTGATGGCGAAGGCCCGGAAGGGGAAGACGACTGAGTAAAACACCACGCAGAGCCCGACGACGTACCAGTATGAGCGGTCGAAGCGATACAGCTTCTTGAATTCGATCTTCTCGGTGGCTTCCTCCTCTTCCAGTGCGTACTTCCTTTCGGCGCGGCGCTCCAGAATCCAGTACAGGATGGCCCCCGTCACGCAGAAGGAAGCAATGGCGGTGGCCAGCCAGAGCGGATCCTGCCAGTTGGTGTACAGGGGGCGGGCCCAAGTCGGAGAAAGATCGGCGGAAAAGGAGCCCAACCGGGCGATCATCAGGTTGACTCCGAAGGCCAGACTCAGTTCTTTTCCTTTGAACCATTTCGCCAGCGCCGTGGTGACCGCAACAATCAACGGTTCGGCGCCCAGGCCGAGCACGAAGCGCCCCGTCAGCATGACTTCAAACTGCGGCGAGGAGGCGATGATGGCCGCCGCAACTAGGCAGATCACGCCGAACAGGAAGATGGACAGCCGGGTTCCGAACCGATCGATGATGTAGCCGCCGATCAACAGGACGATGACGGCGGCGATGCTGTACACGGTGTAGAGCAGGCCCAGTTGCTGATCGCTGTAGCCGAGCTGCGACTTGAGCAGATCGAACACCGGAGCGATCGCGTCATAGACGTAATAATTGCCGAACATGGCCAAACTGATGAACACCAGAATGATCCATCGATACAGTACGGGCGGGGCGGGGCGAATCAACTGTCGTTCGCTGGGCTGGTTCATTCCATCAGCTCGGCTTTCCAGTGGCCATCTCGTACAACGGGGCTCCAAAGGCGAAAATGTCGGAGCGGGCGTGGCGCGCGCGATACGCTTCGCCCATCCCGCCCGCTACCGCGGCGGCGCTGATCTCGTATGGTCCCAGTCTGCTTCCCGCTTGTAGCGCCATCTGGCTGGAGCGCATTATATGGGGAGTGTCTTGCTCTTGTCGATGACGCCGGACCGAGTGAACAGACATCTCGAGCGCCCTGACGCGGCCGTCTGACTAATCCGGATCTTGCGCGCCGATCCTGCGGCGGCGGATCCGCGGGCAAGGGAGGCGCGCTTCGGGACCGGACGCTCACTCCAGGAACGTCTGCGCCGCAAGGCGCAGGTAGTTTAAGACGATTCCCAGAATGGTCAGATAACCGAGAGCGCCCAGCAGGTTCACGCCGATCGAGTTGGCGTGCCTGCCCATCACTTTTCGGTCCGCGGCCAGCGCGAGCACCAGAAAGCCGAGAATCGGAAAAGCGACGACGGCCACGGCTTGAGCAAACCGGAGCAACTCGATGGGCGAACTCCCGAAGGTCATCACGACGGCGAGTCCGATCGACAGGGCCGCCACAGTCCAGATCTTGACGGTTCGCCCGTCCATGGAGGCATTCCCGCCGAATCCGTCCACCAGCAGCGCGGCGCCGATCAGGGGATTGACGATGAGAGAGGAAAAGCCGGCGAAAAAGAAACCCCAGATAAAGAGGTAGAAGGCCGCAGGACCGGCCAGCGGCTCCAGCTGGCGGGCCATGGTTTCAGCCGTAAACGCCGTCCCCTCTCCGTACAGGACTCCGGCGCTGGTAAACAGGACCAGTATCGAGATTCCGCCCAGGATCGCGATCCCCAGGAAGCTGTCCACGCTTTCGGCGGACAGTTCTTCGGGACCCCAGTTCTTCTCCCGCATCAGGTGGCTCTGAAAGACGGCCGCGGCGATGGAAAACGTAGTGGCCGCCATCCCCAGAGCAAGAAAGACCGCCGCAGGCTCTGGAAAAGAAGGCACGATTCCAGGAACAGCCGCCCGCCAGTCGATCCCCACGACGGCCACTGTCCCAACGAAAGCAATCACCATGAGCCCCACCACCCACTTGACCAGAATTTCCAGCTTGCCGTACAGGTTGGGAAGCAAAATGAAGGCCATGGCGGGAACGAACAGGACCGCCGCCCAGAAGCGGGCTCCGATTCCGAAAAGGGCGTCGCCGGCGAAGCCCACTGCGGCGCTGTTCCCCGCCTGAAACGCGCAGATGGCGAGAAATCCGAACAGCCCTCCCAGCCGGGTGATTCCGGGGCCGAACCGGTGGCGGGCGGCCTCCAGCACCGTCAATCGGGTCACCAGCGCGATGCGCGCCGACATCCACGTGAAAGCGATCATGAAAACGGTGGCCACCAGGGGAACCCACAGGAGACGGTAGCCGTAAAGGCTCCCGGCCATGGTGCACAACGTGATGCTTCCGGGTCCCAGAACTACGGCCGCCAGGACCAGTGCCGGGCCGACCCTGCGAAGACGCCGCCAGAGCCCGAAGTTTTCCATTCCTGAATTTCTCCCGCTTCTCTGAGGTGGTTGAAGCCCGCCCTTGCGTTTTACCCGAGGCGGCATCAAAATAATAGAATATTGCATGCAAATCGGCGGAATGCAGTCGTTTTTTTAGCGAGGCCCGAGATAAAGCGCCAAAGAGATGGCCGACTTCAACCGGTTGCGGAGCGCCAGGACTTGAGGGCGGCGCCGGGACCGGCCGATTCGCCTCGGGCGCGCGGCGGCCGGGCGAGGGAAGGCGCTTGCTGCCGTCGGCTTGAAATTTCGATTTGTCGAGCGAGCGCTGCTTCCGGTCGTCAGTGCGGCAGAATGCCATCTTCCCCGCACGTCGCGGAAAGCCATAGTGGATAGAAAAGAAATGACCAGTCCTCCGCAGACTAATTCGTACGCAAGCGGCCCGGATTCATTCCGCTTCACTTCGACGCATTTGAGCCGAGTCTATTTCCCGTTCCGGGGAATTCCCTTCTCTGTCTGCATCCATGGAGCTGTCCTCTTCTTGGCAAGTTTCCTTTCAGTTGCTCACGACGCCGACCTGCAATCGGGACTTCCGGCGCCGCCTGAACCAAACGACCAAAAGGAAGTGATTTCGCTGATGTACCTTCCAAGGATGACAGGCGGAGGCGCCACGGGTGGCGGATCGGGCGAAGGATCCGGAGAAGAAGAGGAGGAAGCGGCGGGATCGACTTCAGAGGCTGCGGGCAGAGTTGGGATGACCTATCCCGGCCCACAGGAGATACTTTCCGATTTCGATGAGCCGACCAGCCAATCTCAAACCTTGCTCCGGCCCGACCTTGAGAACTTGCCGGTTCTGAAAACGCCGATTGCTCTACCGAACGTTGTCGTGATTCCAAATCTGTTTGCGCCGCCCCCCGCGCCCGCGGTCGCCACGCCGACAGAGCAGCCGCCGCAGGATTCACCTGTCGGCCCGCAGGCGGCCTCCGTCGATCCGGAACCGCCGTTGCCTGAGCCTAAGCCGACGATTGCGCTCTCTCAAGCCGTGCCGGTTGACACGGTGCCTTTCCTTCCCCTTCCATTTGCAGATGCCGAACTGGCGCCCCGGTTGGCCCAACCAACCCCCGTACTGGCGGACACTGCCCGTCCAGGCTTCACGGAGGATGCGCCGCTGGAAGCTGAGATCGAATTGCAGCCGTCTGACGGCATCGCGCCTGAGGCGCCGCCGAGCCCGGAGACACCTCAACTGCAAAGTCCGGAAACCGATCTTCCCAGCCTGCTGGCCTTGAGCCCGTTTCCGGGCGCAGCCAGGCTTCCCCCGGACCTTCCCTTTGGAGAGGTGCGAGGTCGCTTCGCCATTTCTCCGGAAGCCGAATCAGGAGCGTCCGAAACAGATCCCGACCTGGGGGCTTCCATCGACGCCGATTCTCCAGGGTCGGGCGATGCAACGACGCCTGCCGGAGTCGGAAGCGGGTCGGGATCGGGGAGGTATCCGACGGTCGTCACGATCGACTTCGGTTCCGGCCGCGGGGGTTCCGGAGCGGGAAGCGGAACAGGACACGGGACGGGGAGCGGCGAGGGTCTGGGCGTCGGGGCGGGATCCGACGCCGGAAGCGGATCTGGAAGGGGTTCAGGAGGCGGTGAAGGCGTAGGCGCCGGCGGCGGAGCGGCGCCGCTTTCAGGAATCACCATCATCGGCGGCGCGACAGGAGGCGGAATCGCACAGAGTCCCGTGGTGCTGGCTCGAACGACTCTCCCCGTTCGGTCCTCCTACGGCATCTTCGTTCTCTCCACGGAAACCAGCGGCGGCGGCCTTCCCACTTTCGGAGTCTTCGAAAACCAGCAGGTCTACACCGTGTATCTGGACATGAATGAGGGCGAAACCGACTCGGCTCCGATGTGGATTCTCGAGTACGGCGTTCCCGCCGCAACCGCCCACGTCAGCCTGCGGGAGTCCGAGGAGAGCGACCAGGGGCTCGTCCTTCCCTTCCCCGTCGTGAAAAGGCATCCAGACCTGCCTTCCGAACTGGTGGAGGGACACCGCGGAAACATGGTCATCGTATACGGGCGCATCGCAGCAGATGGCAGGTTGGAAGAAGTTTCCATCAAGCAGAGCCCCGACCCTCTCTTGAATGCACCCGTGCTGGACGCGCTGAGCCAATGGAAGTTCCGACCGGCGCTGCTGGACGGAACCCCCGTTTCTGCGGGGATGCTGATGGGGATTCCTCTGGGCCCGCCCGAAACGAATCGCTGAATTTTCCGGCCGGATCGCCGCGGTCTTCCTTCCCGCCCGGACGGAGGCGGATCGAAGAGCGTCCTTGCGAAAAGTTTCAATGCGAATAGAATCGTCTGCTTAGCCCGCAATTTTCACACGGGTCCGTCGCCAGTCGTTGGAGAGCGATGCGGATGCAAGGCGCGCGACGAAGGCCCCCGCAGTCGTACTCGTGCAGTACGTCGAGGAGGCCAAGGAGCGGCAACGCGGCAGACGCGTCGCTATCCAACGCCGAAGCAGGTCGCGTGCGGGAGATGCGAACTAAAGAGCGGCAACGCAGCAGGTGCGTCGTTATCCGTGGCCGCAGTAGAAGCAGTGTGAGAAATGCGGGCTAGATG
>DATKAT010000257.1:0-12185 GCA_035514675.1 Acidobacteriota bacterium
CGTTGGTATTGAGTCTGGCCGGCCGGCCGGTCTGCGACGTCCAGTACCCGGAATTCCCCGAATATTACAAGCGCACCCTTTCAAACGGAAAGCCGATCAGCGACATCGCCCCCACCATCGAATGGGGTTATTTGCTGTACCTGACCGTTTTCCGCCTGTGTCAGTACTTCGGCAAGGAAGAAGAGTGCCGGTTTTGCGACATCAACGAAAACTACCGCCAGCAGAAAAAAAGCGGACGCTCCTACACCGCAGTCAAATCGGTCGAAGAAGTCTTGGAGGCGCTGGAAATCATTGCGGAAACCGATTCTCGGAGTCGCGCCTACACGGTAACGGGGGGCAGCGTTACGAGCGATCTTCAGGGAATGAGCGAAGCGGAATTTTACGCCCGTTACCCGGAAGCCATTGAAAAGAGATTTCCCGGACGTTGGATTGCCAAGGCGGTCGTGCAGGCCCTGCCGAAGGATCAAGCCCAGCGCCTGAAGGATGCCGGGGTGCAAATCTACCATCCCAACTACGAGGTTTGGGACTCTCGACTCTTTGAAATTATTTGCGCCGGCAAGAGCCGGCATATCGGTCGGGACGAATGGATTCGCAGAATCCTGGCGGCAGCTGAAGTATTCGGGCCGGATCGAGTCATCCCGAACTTCGTGGCCGGAATCGAGATGGCTCGGCCCTATGGTTTTACGAATCCTCAGGATGCGATCGAGTCGACCGCTGAAGGATTTGAATTCTTCATGTCGCACGGAATCCTGCCGCGCTTCACCACATGGTGTCCGGAACCGCTGAGCCAGCTGGGAGGAACGAATGAAGGCAGCGCGCCTCTAGAATACCATGTCGGCCTGCTGAAGCGATGGAGGGACGCTTTCGAGAAATTTCGAATGTCGACGCCTCCCGGTTACGGCGCCGCCGGAATCGGCAACGCAGTCTTTTCGGTTTCGTCCTTTATGGACGTCATCCGCACGAGCGACGCGCAGTCGGCCGCCGAGCCGACCGTAGCCGTTTGACGGCCGCTTGAGCGTCCCGGCCCGCCCGCGTTAACGCTTCGCATCCTCCAGGATCGACATCAGGCCCTGCAGCATCTGGGCGTCTTCGTGCTCCAACTGCGCCCGGACGAAGATCCTGCGAAATCGATGCATCAGTCGCTCCGGTGCGAGGTAGCCGGGCAGAGGCGCATGCCGCAGCAGTTTCTCGAGGCGCTGCAGCAGGAGAAGATTCTCCTTCGGCGAGGCCAAATGCAGGAACGGTTCGGGTTTCGCTTCCGTCAGAGCCAGGTTGGCTTCGTAGGCGGCGACGGCTGCCGCCTGGGCCAGATTCAGCGTGGGATAATCAGGGTCCGCCGGAATTTCCATCAGCCACTGGCACTGGCCGAGCTCCTCGCTGCTCAGTCCGTTGTCCTCCGGCCCGAATACGATGCCGACCGGGGCGCTGAGCGCGTCCGGCAGCAGGGATTCCGCAAAGCGACGACAGTTGATCAGATTTTCCGGCGCCTTCCTGCCGGCGAAACGCCCGCTGGCGCCGACCAGCGCGCTCAGCTGTGAGGCAGCCTCCGCCAGGGACGGAAAGAATTGCGAACGATCGAGAAGCTCCGCCCCCTTCATGGCGAAACTCCTCGCTTCCACGCCCACTTCGCATGCCGGTCGCACCAGGACGACCTTCTCAAAGCCCATATTCCGGACCACGCGTACGGCAGAACCCAGATTGGAGGCGAACTGCGTGCGGACGAACACGAAATGGAGGTTTTCTCTGAGTCGGCTCCTGGACACGTCCATTCATTGTATCCCGATCCAACCGGTCAAGACGAAACGGGCCCGGGAACGGAGACAGCGCCGCCGGCGCCACTGCCCGAGGCCCGCCTTCGAAGCCTGAAAATGTCCATGAAATTTGATAAAATTGGTCTATATTTGAATGGGAGCGATATGCGAACCACGTGGATTCCTTTTCACTAGCCTTTTTCTCAGTAGACTCAGTCCGAGACCACGGACGGAATTCCCCTACATGGGAGACTTTGTGTAGACTGTTACGATCTGAGACTTGAGGAGATCAACTTGGACACAGCTCAAATCAGAGCCGAAGAAAGGATACCCGGCGAAACCTCAAAGCGCGAAGTCGTCAATGATTTCAGCATCGAGGTGGCCACCGTCAACGGTTCCGGAAGCCAGTCCTCCAACAACGTGCTAATGCGTTCGATCTTCCGCATGGGCGTGCCGGTGAGCGGAAAGAACCTGTTTCCGTCCAATATCGCCGGGCTGCCGACGTGGTTCACCATCCGCGCCTCCAAGGAAGGCCACGTCGGCCGAAAGAAAGAAATCGATCTGCTCATCGCCATGAACCCCGAGACCGCCTCGGAAGATGTGATGAATCTGGAGGCGGGCCGAGCCGTTATTTACGAGGAGAAGCTGAATCTTTCCCGTTTGCGCGAGGACCTCATTTATTATCCGGTGCCCTTCAACGCGCTGGCTGGCGAAATCGTCAGCGACGTGCGGTTGCGCAAGCTTATCGCGAACATGGTCTACGTTGGAACGGCGGCGGAACTTCTCTCCATCGAAATGCAGGAAGTCGAGCGGGCCATCGCGGACTGGTTTAAGGCTAAGAAGAAGGCGATCGAATTAAACATCCGGGCCGCTCACCTGGGGGCGGAGTTTGCGCGCGAAAAGCTGCGCAAAGCGGACCCCTGCCGCGTGGAGAGGATGGATGCCACCTCCGGTAAGATCATCATCGACGGCAATTCCGCCGCCGCGCTGGGGTGCGTTTTCGCCGGAGTGACCGTGGTGACCTGGTATCCGATCACTCCCTCCAGCAGCCTGGGCGAAGCTCTGTCGGAATACCTGGGCCGCTTCCGCATCGACAAGAAGACCGGCAAGGCCACCTTCGCCGTCGTGCAGGCGGAGGACGAACTGGCCGCCGTCGGGATGGCAATCGGCGCAGGCTGGGCCGGCGCCCGCGCGATGACGACGACCTCGGGCCCCGGGATCTCGTTGATGGGAGAGTTCGCCGGTCTGGCCTATTTTGCGGAGATCCCCTGCGTCATCTTCGACGTCCAGCGCGTTGGACCCAGCACCGGCCTTCCCACCCGCACATCGCAGGCCGACATCACCTCCCTGTACTTCCTTTCGCACGGCGACACCCGGCACGTCGTGCTGATTCCGGCCGACATGAAGGAATGCTTTGAGATGGCGATAACCGCCTTCGACCTCTCCGAACATTTGCAGCAGCCCGTCTTTGTCGCTAGCGATCTCGATCTGGGAATGAACAATTGGATGGCGGACCCCTTCGAATATCCGTCGCGCCCGCTGCAGAGGGGCAAAGTTCTAAACGCCGAAGACCTGGAACGACTGGGCGAGTTCGCTCGCTACAAGGACCTGGATGGAGACGGAATCCCCTATCGGACTCTTCCCGGGACCGATCACCCGCTGGCCGCATACTTCACCCGGGGGAGCGGCCACGACGAGAAGGCCCGTTATTCGGAGCGCCCTGAAGACTATACGAATCTGATGGACCGGCTCGCCCGAAAGCACGAGACGGCTCGCAAGCTGGTTCCCCAACCGATCGTGCGCTACGCCAAGGGCGCCGAGATCGGGATTCTCGCCTACGGAAGCAGCGATCCGGCGATTCTGGAGTCTCTCGACCAGATGAGCCGGGAATACGGGATCGAGGCGCATTATCTCCGGCTGCGGGCTCTGCCGCTGAGCGAAAGCGTCCACGAATTCATTCGCCGTTGCCGGCGGGTTTACGTCGTCGAGCAGAATCGCGACGGACAAATGGCGGACCTGATTAAAATTGATGCGGACGTCGACGCGGCAAAGCTCAGGAAGATTCTCCATTTCACGGGCCTTCCTTTGGACGCCCGCTTTGTGACGGATCGCATTATCGACTTCGAACAAAACCCAGGAAAGTAAAGTAAGGAATTCACTATGTCCACTGTGGCTCCAAGACCCAAAAAGACGAATCGGCTCGGCCTGACCATGGCCGATTACAAGGGGGCGCCCTCCACGCTGTGCGCCGGATGCGGCCACGACGCCATCACCAGCCAGATTGTCAAGGCGTTTTACGAAATGGGCGTGGAGCCTCACCGTGTGGCCAAGATGAGCGGCATCGGCTGCTCCAGCAAAACGCCGGCCTACTTTCTCGGATCCTCCCACGGCTTTAACGGCGTCCACGGCCGCATGCCTTCACTGGCGACCGGAACCGTACTGGCCAATCGGGAGCTGGTCTGCATCGGCGTCAGCGGCGACGGCGACACCGCTTCCATCGGGCTGGGCCAGTTCTGCCACCTGCTGCGCCGAAACATTCCCATGATTTACATCGTCGAGAACAACGGCGTCTACGGACTCACGAAGGGGCAGTTTTCGGCCACATCCGATCTGGGCTCCCGGCTGAAGACCGGCGTGGTCAATGACCTCACCCCCATCGACGTCTGCTCGCTGGCTCTGGAAATGGGCTGCGGGTTCGTAGCGAGAGGCTTCGCCGCCGACCCGAAGCAGCTGGTAGCGTTGCTGGAGAGCGCTCTCAGCCATCGGGGGACCGCGGTCCTGGACGTTTTGAGCCCGTGCGTGACCTTTAACGATCACGACGGCTCGACCAAGAGCTACGGCTGGGGTAAAGAGCACGAGGAGCTGTTGCATCAAATCGACTTCATCCCGCACTTCGAACAGCTCGATGCGGTCGATTACGAACAAGGCGAAGTCCGGGAAGTCGAAATGCACGACGGCTCGCGGATCCTGCTGCGAAAGGTGGAAAGGAACTACGACCCCACCGACCGCCGGGCCGCTCTGAAGCTGCTTCGGGAAACGAAAATGGACGGGGAGTTTCTGACCGGCCTGATCTATGTCAATCCGAAGCTGCGCGATTTCATCGATCTGATGAACCTGATCGACACCCCGCTGCGAGATCTATCGGAAGAACAGCTGCGCCCCGGTCCCGAAGCCCTGCAGGAAGTCGTGCGAGAGCTGATGTAGGCGGCCCCTGCGCCCGCGCTCTCACGGGGGAGGTCCCGCCCGCCGGGCCGGGTTTCCGGGTTCATGCGAAATCTTAAAATGACCGTTTGTTCACGGGCGCAGGCTTAGCTTTTTGAATGCCCAATTGCATTCTCGCTCCATCCCAACTGATGTCGTTTGATGGAATTCAAGGCCGATCGAACTCCTGTCAGGCGAGATCCGATCAAGGGGGCGAATTGAACGGCTTCGCGCGGCGCGAAGCGCCGATGGCGGCGAAAGGGAGCAATCCGTGACGATGCGCAGGCTGGGCGCTGTTCTCGCGATACGGCTGCGCAGGTGGATCCCCGATCCCTTCGTCTTCGCCATCCTCCTCACCCTTGGCGTGGGCGTCGCCGCCTGGGCGGCCACGGAAGCCGGGCCCGGCGAGGTGCTCGATGCATGGTTTAGAGGCTTCTGGCTCCTGCTCGAGTTCGCCATGCAGATGGTTCTGGTGTTGGCCACCGGCTACGCCATCGCCCTTTCGTCAGCCGCTTCCCAAGGCATCGACGGCCTGGCCCGCCGCATTCACCAGCCCTGGCAGGTCTATCTGACGGTGCTGCTGGCGGGGTCGCTTCTCACGCTGGCCAGCTGGGGATGGGTCGTGCTGACGGCCGTACTGGCCCGGGAGCTGGCGGCGAGGGTCGAGGGGATCGACTACCCATTTCTGACCGCCTGCGTCTTCGTCTCTTCCTGGAGCTGGGTGTGCGGCCTGTCCAGCACCATCCCGCTGCTGCTGAACACCGAAGGGAACTTTCTGATCGAAGCCGGGCTGCTGTCCGGGGCCATCGGCATGGAACATACCCTGGGCAGCCGCCTCAACTTGACTTACTTCTCCCTCTTTGCGGTTCTGATTCCTGCAGTCATGCTGGCCGTGCGTCCCCGGGCCGGGGAGGCGACGTCTCTGGCGGCGTTGAGACAGGAGCTGGCGAACCCGCTGACAGTCGCTCAGGAGGCGGCGGGAACCCGCTTGCCCGTCCGGGCGCTCTCGGACCTTCTGAACCACAGCGCATGGCTGTCGGCAGCTGTCGTGGTCGCCGGCACGGCGTTCCTAATCCGCTACTTCGCTGCTGGCGGGTTCGACCTGAATTTGAACCTGATGATCTTCCTTTTCCTGGTGCTGGGCATAGCCGTGCACCGGACCCCCATGCGCTACGTCGTGGCCATGCGGCGCGCCTGCTCCAACATCTCGGGACTGGTCTTCCAATACCCGTTTTACGCCGGCATCATGGGTATGATGATGTTTACAGGCTTGGGCGCGATAGTGGCCGAGGAGCTGGCCGCCCGCGCCACTCCGGCCACGCTTCCCGCCATCGCCCAGTTGGTGGGGGCGGGAGTCAACTTCGCCATCCCGTCGGCCGGGGGCGAGTGGGCGGTGGTGGGCCCCGGCCTGGTCGAAACCGCCAACCGCATGGCGACGGACCTCGCGCCAGCCGAGCACCGCGCCCTCATCGGCCGGGTGGCGATGGCGGTTGCCTATGGAGAGACTTCGAGTAACCTTCTGCAGCCGTTTTTCCTGCTGTCGATTATGCCGGTAATGGGCGCCGGCGTGCGCATCCAGGCGCGCGACGTCATGGGCCATATGGCGGCGCCGTTCGCCGTCTTCTACCTGCTCACGCTGGTCCTGGTGACCTGGTCTCCAATAAACTGAAACAGCAAGGCTCGGCATGCGTATTACGTTCTGAATGAACGTCGCGCTCGTGGTTGGGCTTCTGCTCTTGCTTCAGGCTCCTTCGCAGGATTCGTCCGACGCTCGAAAGCGCTCGTCGCCCGATCCGGCGCTCCTCCGCTACAATCTGTCGGCCGGAGACCATCTGATCTATCGGCAGACCCTCCTGATCACGGCGCGCAGCCTGAATCAGGACGACCGGATTCAGGATCCGGACCAGAGCTATTCCTATTTCGAACGGTGGGAGAATCACTTGTTGGTGACCGACAGGGCCGCCGATATCCTGCAGCTCGGGATCCAGCGAAACAGCCTCCAGCGCAGCCTGCTTTCCTATCAGGTGGGTTCGCAGGACCGCAGCGAGCGGATGCGGCCCCGATTCGAGGGTGGAGAATGGCCGCGCGCGTTCGCCGCCGGCAATCGCTTCACTGCAGCGGGAAGCGCGCAATTTCCCCGGCCCGCCGTCCGCGAACATCCCAGCGTTTCACTGGTGGGTATCGGCGAGATTCTGCCGCTGCCCGCCCGCGCGGTTGCAGTGGGGGATCGTTGGACGGAGCCGGAGCTGTTCGGATTTCAATTGAAGGTGGAAGGGTGGGAAACCGTCAACGGTTACCGCAGCATGCGCATCGCCAACGATGCGAATGCGGATTTCGCGAGCGTTCGATTTTGGTTTTCGCCGGAGCTCGGCGCCATGGTCCGTATCGAATGGGAGGCGGATTCCGACTATGAGGGGCTCTGGCTGCGAAACGAAAAGGTTCGGATCGAATGGGTCGGAAAACGTCTCGGCGGAAGCCCTTCCGGCTGGCTGATCGAGCCCGCCACCCGACTGGGACTGCTTGCCGCCCTGCGGACTTCCGACCGCATACCGACGTCCTCTTACGAGCTGTACAGTCTGCTGGACCAAGGGGACCCGTTAGTGCAGAGGATGGTTCTGGGGATCGCGTATCGGAAGCGAATGCTTCCTCCCGCCGAGCGCCAGCTCTGGGATCTGCTGGAGAGTCCGGATGCAAGGGTGCGGACTCTGGCCGTTCGACTGATGGAAAATCTGTCCGAGGGGATCGCTCAGCCGATGATTCGGAGGGCGATGTCGGACTCGGATCCCTTCGTTCGGCGCGCGGCCGCTCGGCACCGCGCCATCGGTGACAATTCCGACAGCCAAGGCCGGCGGAATGGAGTCGGCGAGGCGCCAGATATCGGCGCGGAGGCGAGACTCGACGGCGGGCCCGATCAGGTCGAGGGAGCGCCGTCCGGGAATTCCGTCTGCCACGCCGATGCGGACTGGCCGGGCCGCCTGCAGCGAGCCAGAAGCCTGCCGCCTCAATTGACCGGCGACACTTTGCGGGCGATGCGGAGCGACGGATTCAGCGGCCGCCCCTATGTCGCTTACGTTCCCGAAGACTATCGAGGGGATGAGCCGTTCCCGCTGATCGTTTACTTGAGCGGGGCCGGTGGGCGGCCGCTGGAGGGAATCATCAGGAGCCATGCGGCGCTGGCTCAGCACGGCTACATCGCAGTACTGCCCGACGCCGGCGGGCAATACTGGTGGCGGGATGAGCCGGCTGCGGTAGTGGAAATCCTGATGAGGGAAATAGGGAGCGAGTTCAACATCGACTCCAATCGCGTTTTTCTGGCGGGCTACAGCAATGGTGGAACGGGGGCGCTTTTTCTGGGCTCCCGATTGGCGGATCGGTTTGCGGCGGCGGTCTCGCTGATGGGAGCCGGCCTCTATGCAGAGGAAGCGCCTTTGCAGTTCCGTTTCCCGAACCTGTCAAGTCTGCCGACCTTGTTCCTGCATGGTGGTCTGGACCGGGAAGTTCCGGTCATCGGCACCATCGACACGGTGAAACGGATACTGGCGGCGAATCCAGCTGCCCCGATTCAGAGCCACGTGTTCTCGAACCGCGAGCACGACCTGTGGCTGGGTTCGGACGAGGGCCGCACCATGGCATTTATTCAAGATCGCCAGCGAGATCCCTTCCCGAAGCGCATTCGTTTTCAGACCGGTCAGAGTCGCCAACCGCGCCACTACTGGATCGAAGTCACCGATCGAGACGCCCCGGAAGCCTACGTCGAGGCCTCGATTGAGGGAAACCTCATCACCATTGAAAGCTCCGGAGTGCGACGTTTCAAACTGCTGCTGCAGCGCGGCCACCTCCCGGACGGAGGGCCGGTTCGGATCGTCTGGAACCGTCTTCCCGCATTCGAAGGGCGACTGTCCGAAGATTGCGACACGCTTGCTGCCAGTCTGCAGGCGCTGCAGGATCCCTTCCGAGCCTACTCGATGGAACTCGAAATAGAATTGCCCCGGCCCGCCGAGCGAAGGTAGCAGAGGCGTTTCGGCCTGTGGCTTGGACGGCGTCCCGGCGGTCGGCAGACTCAGTCCAGCCGTCTCAGCTTTGCGCCGGCGGGTCTGCGGGCTAACGCCTGGAAATCGAGTACTTCAGGCTGACTCTGGCGCTGACGCTCAATTGACCGGGCGAGACGGGGGTCGAGGCGTCCATGGCCATGGTCCGCTCAAGGAAGGCCTCGCGAACCGGGACGGTGACGCCTTCCTCGTTGATTTCGTCGACTTCCAGTAGCCGCACGCCCATGGCCTCGGCCAGGGCCTCGGCCTTGCGGCGGGCATCGTCGGCCGCCCGCTGCAACGCTTCACGGCGGGCGCTCTCATCGCTCGCCAGTCCGAACTGCACCCCTTCCACGCGGTTGGCGCCAGCTTGCAGACCGGCGTCGATGATCGGACCCACCCGCTCCAAATCGTCGGTTCGCACCGCCACGACGTTGGAAGCCCGGTACCCGATGATGCGAGGCTGGTCGTCCGGCCGCCGCACAGAAGCGTAAATGGCGTGCAGACTCAGATCGACGGTCCGGATCGACTCTTCCGGAATCCCCAAGCCGCGAATCACCTCCAGAATGCGACCGGCCACGCGGTTGACTTCGTTTTGCGCCTCCGCCGCAGATTCAGCCTGGTGGGTCAATCCCAGACGGACCGTGGCAAGGTCCGGCGCTACCAGGACTTCGCCGGCGCCTCGCACCGTCATCGTTCGCGTCTGCGCGACGGCCAAGCCAGTCGAAAGCGCGAAAAGCGCCAGCCCAATTCCAATTTCCGAAAATCTCAACCGAGTGGAATGTAAATTCATATTGGCTTAGACGCAGGAACCGTAAATTGGGTTCGCGTTCCAAGTTCCAAGATCCGAATTCCGAATTCATTTTGCAAAAATCAGGGCTTCGTGCGTTTGTCAAAGCCTGACCGCAAGGTGGCGTCGCACCCTTGCGGGCGCTCTCGATGTTTGGAGGCTTTTACCCAGCCCTCACGGAATGGGCTAAATACTGTCGGCATTTCGGCCCCATGCCGGCCCGCCGGCTGAACGAATCGCGCTACGAAGAACGCAGAACGAAGAACGCGGAACGAACCCTCACCGTCGGAATGCGCCGCGGATCAGCGAAGGCGAGATCACGAGAAAGGAGATGAAGATCCCGAAGGCTGTGGAGCTGATTGGGCCAGCTCCGCCTCCAGTCATCAGGTGAAAGACGCCCGCGGCGGGGACCGAAACGAGAATGGCGGCCAGCGCGTGGCGGGCGCCGAGTCGGGGGGAGTAAAGTCCGGCGATGAGGGGGACGAATAGGGCCACCGAGAGGAGCCCGTAAAACAGGGTCAGGGCGTCGATCACGGAAGGGAGCAGAATCGAGAGCGCCACTCCCAGACTCCCGGCCAGGACTGAAATCCGGCGGCTCATCGCCAGCAGTCGGGATTGGCTGACCGACGAGTTCATCAGGGTCTGATACAGATCCCTGCTGAGGGAAGTGGACAGCATAAACAAAATGGCGTCGGCCGAGCTGAGTTCGGCCGAGAAAACGGAAGCCAGCAGGGTCGCCCCCAGCCAGAAGGGGAGCATTTCGGTCATGACCACCGGCAGCGCCAGTTCCGGGTGAGACAAATTCGGAAACATCGATGCGGCGGCCATTCCCAAGACTACGGGAATGATGGCAAATGCCAGCAGTGCGACTGCATTCAAGGAGGCGCCGCTGCGGACCGCAAAATCGTCGCGAGCGCCGTAGATTTTCTGGATCAGCCCCGGTGAAACGATAAAGGAGGGCGCCAGAAGAACCAGGTATGGCAGGGCCTGCTCCCATCCGCTCCCCGTCAGGCTGAAGTAGTGGGAGGGAACCTCCGGACGCAGCAGGATCGCTTCCCGCATCGCCCCCCAGCCCCCGACGGCGGCCATTGCAAAGGGCACGGCCAGAAGAAACCCGAAGCCTTTCACAATCAGTTGCAGGAGATTGATCCAGGCCGCTCCCTTCAGTCCGGATGCGGAGAAGTACGTGACCACCACGACGCCTCCCAGCAGGCAGCCCAGACTCTTCGGCGTTCCGGCGACCACCTCCAGAATCCGGGCGAAGGCGATCAGCTGTCCGGCCAGAATCGTTAGCGATCCCATCCACAGGAGCAATGCGACGCAGATGCGGACGGGGCGGTCATAGCGGAATTCCAGATAGTCGCCCAAAGTGAAGAAGCCATGCCGCTTCGCAATTTTCCAGATGCGAGGGCCGATCAAGAAGGCCAGAATCAGCGAGCCGAGGCCCGCGGAACCGACCCACCACCAGCCCACCATTCCCAGCGCGAATCCGAGCCCGGCTGCGCCGATCGTTGAGCCGGCGCCGATGTTGGCCGCCAGCATCGTGCTGAAGAGAAGTCCCGGGCCCAGTCGCCGTCCGGCCACGTAAAAGTCCTCCGGACTCTTGACTCGACGCGAAAGCACCGCGCCCAGGCTTATCAGGAGGATGGAATAGAGGAACAGAATCAGTAGGTACGGATTCATTCGGAGGCTCAAGATACAATGTCACACGACAGGCGGCAAGGTGGGGCAAGCCCGCATTTCTCACACAGCTCCGTCGCGAGGCGGCGGAGAGCGGCGTGGATACAAGGCGCGCGACGAAGGCCCGCGCAGTCGTACTCGTGCAGTACGTCGAACAGGCCGAGGAGCGGCAACGCAGTAGACGCGCCGCTCTCCGGCGCCGCAGTAGGAGACGTGTGAGAAATGCGGGCTAATGTCCTGAGTCAGAAGTTCGTCGACAGTCGGCCGGCGATGCATCCCGGCTGACTGCGTTGCTCGTCGCGCACATATTCCCGATATGCGCGGTCCTCGCGCCTTGTCGGCCGGGCGCCTCGCCACCCGGAAGCCGGCGCACTTTCCGGACGCTAGTCGTTCTCGGATTTAAGGAAAGGGCTTTCGTCTGAGGCAGGGGGCTGATCCGGGTCCGGTTCAGCCGGAGCCGCATTCTCATCGAGTCCCGAATCGCTCAGGAGTCGATCCTTGCGGAACAGGAGCTTCTCGCTCAGGACCTTGTCAACCCCATCGGCTGTGATAGCCAGAAGGCCCGTGTCCGTCCGTTCAATCCAACCCTTCTGTCGCAGGTACCAGAGATGAAACTTCAGATGTTCGGCGGGACAATTCAGGAAGCGCTCGATCTCCATTTCGCCGATGCCGCCCTTGTCGACGTCTCGGCGACGCGAGATGAAAAGGAGCGAAAGAATTCCCTTGTAGATCCGT
>DATKAT010000258.1:0-3299 GCA_035514675.1 Acidobacteriota bacterium
CTGGTCCGGATCGTAGGCGCGGCGACGCAGGCGATGCTGATGCATCGTCAAGGAGCCGCAACGACCGAGACGGGCCTGCGCCGCCGGCAACCCTCCGGGCAACAGGGGTTTGCGGCCCCCGGACTGCGTTGCTCGTCGTCAACGATGCACCGGCATCGCCTTCCTCCTCGCGCCTTGCCGGCAGACCGCAGATCCGTGTTGCACGACGCACCAGGACTTCGATCACGGGCTGCCAAGCCTGCTCGACGTACTGCACGAGTACGACTGCGCGGGCATTCGTCGCGCGCCTTGTACCCGCGCCGCTCTCCGCCGCCTCGCGACGGAGCCGTTTGAGAAATGCGGGCTTGCCTGACGCGTCGGCGTTGAACGCTGCAGTGGCGCCGGCTCTCAGCCGCTCGGAACGACCGTCCCACCTCGAAATGCGTCCAGCGCGCTGGATTCGCCGCGCTGTTGCTGATTATTGTCCGTCAACTGATTCGAATTTCGGGATGCCTTGTCGATGAAGAAAATCGTCGCCCACCAGCGCGATGGGAAGCTGGTCAAGGGATTTGCCGCATTCGAAGGCTGCCAGGAGGACATCTTCGTGATTTGCCGGAACGGCAAAAAGGTTTCGCTGGAGCTGAGCGGATTGAAGGCCGTCTTCTTCGTGCGCGACTTTAACGGGAATGCTGAACGCCAGGAGTTCAAGTTTTCGAAAAGCCAGTCCGTCGGGAACTATGTCTGGGTGGCGGTCGAGATGTTCGACGGAGAGATCCTCGAAGGGCGGGTAGAGAACAACGTCGATTTTGTGCTGGACGACGGCTTCTTTTTATATCCAACGGACGAATTCTCCAACAACGAAAAAGTGTTGGTCGCAAAGGCGGCCGTAAAGGGATTCAGCGTTCTGGCGGCGTCCTGAACGACTGGCGCAACGCGCCGCGGCTGCCGCGATCGATGCAAGCGCATCCTCTCCATTGCAGACGCCCGAAGCGCCCTATTCCTGGCCAGGCTCCGGCGTCGGGGATGCCGCCTGAGTGGGATATCGAACATCCTGATAGAATGTCGCCCCGGGATGCCCCGGTCAGGCTGCGCTTAACTCCAAAAACAGGGCGAAATATATGAAGTTTCCGGCTGAGCCATTTCGAATCAAAGTCGTCGAGTCGATCAAGCTGACCACCGCAAAAGAGAGAGAGGAGCTGCTCCGGAAAGCGGGATTCAACGTTTTCAACTTGAAGGCCGAGGCAATTTTGATCGATCTTCTCACCGACAGCGGCACCTCGGCGATGAGCGATCGCCAGTGGGCGGGAATGATGCTTGGCGACGAATCGTATGCCGGCAGCCGGAACTATTACCATTTTGAAGAAAAGGTCCGCGAGATTTTCGGCTACCGAAACATCATTCCAACGCACCAGGGCAGGATGGCTGAGAATCTTCTGTTTTCAGGGGTTTTGAAGGCGGGAGACATCGTCCCCAACAACACCCATTTCGACACTACTCGTGCAAACGTTGAAATCAACCAGGCCTCTGCCGTTGATCTATTGATCCCCGAAGGACTCGACCCTTCTCTGGATTACCCGTTCAAAGGAAACTTGGACGTCAAGCGGCTGGAGGCGTGCATCGAAGAAGCCGGTCCTGAGCGCGTGCCGCTTGTAATGCTGACCATCACGAACAACTCCGCCGGAGGGCAACCGGTTTCGATGGAAAACATCCGCCAAACGCGAGACGTTTGTGGCCGCCACGGAATTCCGCTGCTTTTCGACGCCTGCCGATTCGCTGAGAACTGCTACTTCATCCGGGAGCGCGAGCCAGGATATCAAGAGCGCACGGTTCGGGAAATCGCCCGGGAATTGTTTTCATACGGAGACGGCTGCACGATGAGCGCCAAGAAGGATGGGTTGGTCAACATGGGCGGATTTCTGGCGGTCAACTCGGACGAGGTCGCGCTCAAAGCGACCAATCTTCTGATTATGATTGAAGGGTTTCCGACATACGGGGGACTGGCCGGCCGCGACCTGGAGGCGATTTCCATAGGTCTGGATGAAGTGCTGGAGGAGGATTATCTGCGCTTTCGAATCAGCCAGGTCCGCTATCTGGGAGAAGAATTGGATCGTCTGGGCGTGCCGATCATCAAGCCGGTCGGAGGCCACGCGGTATATCTTGACGCGGCGGCTTTCCTGCCGCACATTCCCCCGTCGCAATTTCCGGGACAGGCGCTGGTCGTCGCTCTGTATCGGGAAGCCGGCATTCGAGCAGTTGAGATCGGATCGTTGATGTTTGGCCGGCAGAACGCCGAAACAGGCGAGGTTTCGCACCCGAAGCTGGAATTGGTTCGGCTGGCCATCCCTCGTCGGGTCTACACGACCATGCATATGAACTACGTGATCGAATCGATCGAAGCCGTGTACGCCAAGCGCGAACGAATTCGAGGTCTGCGCATCGTGTCCGAACCGCCCGTGTTGCGTCATTTCACGGCCCGCCTGGAAGAGATCCATTAACCTGGATCTTGCACGCAGATCCTGCTGCGGCGCCGGATAGCGGCGCGTCTGCCGCGTTGCCGCTCTAAGCAGCCCGTGATCGAAGTCCTGGTGCGTCGTGTTGCGGGCGCCGCGGGTCCGAATCGTAGGCGCGGCGACGCAGGCGATGCTGATGCATCGTCCAGGAGCCGCAACGACCGAGACGGGCCTGCGCCGCCCGCAACCCTCCGGGCGCCAGGGGTTTGCGGCCCCCGGACTGCTTTGCTCGTCGTCGACGATGCACCGGCATCGCCTTCCTCCTCGCGCCTTGCCGGCTGACCGCAGATCCCTGTTGCACGACGCAACAGGACTTCGATCACGGGCTGCCAAGCCTTCTCGACGTACTGCACGAGTACGACTGCGGGGGCCTCCGTCGCGCGCCTTGCATCCGCGCCGCTCTCCGACGCCTCGCTACGAACCAGTGTGAGAAATGCGGGCTAAAGGAACAAGGAAGGCCCCAACCAAGGGGCCTTCCTGTAACCGGAAAGGTGAAATTCCGGGGATGGGGAATCTTAGTTCACCTTCCGGAACTGCAAAACTTGAAAGCCGTCAAGCCTCCGGATCCGGGTCTCCGCCTTCTGCCGGCGCGTCGGCCAATCGCGCAGCTTGCGCAGGGCCGCCATTTTGATTTCTCTGACCCGGTCCGGCGAAGTTCCAAGCAAAGAGCCGATTTCAATCGAGCTGAGCGGCGGTTGATAGAGCCCCAGGCACAATTTCAGGACGCACTCCTCTTGCAGCGTCAATTCGCAAGAGGCGATCATTTCTTTCAATTCTTTTGTCGTCCTTTCCATCGTCTGCCACCCGTCA
>DATKAT010000259.1:0-4464 GCA_035514675.1 Acidobacteriota bacterium
ATGATGCCGGCGCCGGGCACGGCGGCAGTCCCGATGGACGCCAGCACCGCAGTCAGCACGATGGTCAGCTGCGCGTTAAGGTCCAGGCCCAATCCCAGTGTCTGAGCGATAAAGACGGCTGCCACGGCCTGGTACAGACCGGTTCCGTCCATGTTGATGGTTGCGCCTAAAGGGATCACAAACGATGTGACCTCATCGGAAACTCCCAGTTTCTCCCTGCATCTTTCCATGGTCACCGGGAGCGTAGCTCCGCTCGAGCTGGTCGAAAATGCCACGAGTTGCGCAGGAGCGATTCCCCGGAAGAAGGTCGTGATCGGCATCTTGGTAAAAAGTTTCAGCATCAGGGGGTAGGTGACGAAGGTTTGCAGCGAGAGCCCCAACACCACAGCCACACAGTAATAGCCCAATGCTCCGATCAACTGGAGGACCTGCCAGAGATTGTCGTGGGCGATTGCGGCTATGGTCCCGGAGATCAGCGCAAAAACGCCCAGAGGAGCCATCAGCATGATCATGTCGACCATGCGGATCACGACATTGGTGAGCGACTCGAAGAAGTCCAGCAGTGGTTGAGCCTTTTCTCTGGAGACCTGGATCAGCCCGATTCCCAACAGAATCGAAACGAACACGATCTGAAGCATATTGCGATTGTTGGAGGCCGCGCCGAAGAAGTTTTCCGGCACGATTTCCTCCAGCAGCGCCAAGGGCCCGCGCTGTTTGGCCCGCTCGGCCAATTCCGCGCCCAGCGTCGCATCTTCCCCGTAAGCCGCCTGCAGCTCCTCGCGCATGTCGGAAGGAACTTGATGTCCGGGGCGAAGCGTATTGACGATGATCAGTCCCAGCGACACCGAAATGGCGGTCGTGATCAGGTATATCGCGATGGTCTTGCCTCCGATGCGGGACAGCTTTCGAACGTCGGAAAGGGAAGCCACTCCGGTCACCAGGGAAGCCACCACCAGCGGAACGGCGATCAGCTTCAGGAGGTTGATGAACACGGTTCCAAAGGGCGCGATCCAGTTTCGGGTGAATTCGCCCCATCCCATCCCCGCTCCCGCGATTCCGAAAACGAATCCCAGAATCAGGCCGAAGATAATTTGCCAGTGGAGCTTCCGGTACCAGGGCATGGCCGGTATCCTCACAGGAGAAGTTGACGAAGTCAATGGCATTTTTGACAATGAAGCGCGAACGCCTCCGCTTCGACGAGAGCAGGGAAAGGGCATCTCGAGTGAAGAAAAAACGTTTGGTGGTAGGGATTTCCGGAGCTTCGGCACCGATCTACGGGATTCGGATACTGCAGCTGCTGCAGTCAATCAAGGAGGTGGAGACGCACCTGATTTGCAGCCGGGCGGCTCGCCGGACGATCGAACTGGAAACTGAACTGACTCCGGATGAAGTGGAAGGACTGGCCGACGTGGCCTATTCGCCCGACGACATCGCAGCCTCGGTTTCCAGCGGATCCTTTCGGACCATGGGAATGATCGTCGCCCCCTGCTCGATGAGCACGCTGGCCTGCATCGCATCCTGCTACAGTAAGGACCTGTTGACGCGCGCCGCCGACGTCACGCTGAAGGAGCGCAGGCCGCTGGTTCTTCTGGCGCGCGAGTCCCCATTGCATCTGGGGCACCTTCGAAGCATGGTCAAGGTCACCGAGATGGGCGCCGTTGTGGCGCCTCCCATTCCCTCTTTCTACCACCGTCCGGATACGATCGACGATCTGATCGATCACTCGATCGGCAGAGCCCTGGACGTGTTCGACCTGCCCATGAAGTGGATGAAGCGTTGGAGGACGCCGTGACGTTCCGAGTTCTGCGTTCTTGGTTCTGGGTTCAAAGATCAAAGTTCCGAGTTCAAAGTTTCGAGTGCGGGGATCTCGGTTCGGAGTTCTTCGTATCGCGCTTCGATGAGATGGAGGCCCCATATGAGGCCGAAAGGCCGCCAGTCTTTAGCCTAATCCGTCAGGGCTGGGTGCAAGCCGCCCCAAGACCCGAGAGCGCCCGAAAGGGTGCGGCACGGTTCGAAGTCGTTCGGCGAGCGCTTCGTGGGTTTAGACCTGCGGTTCGCCCCAAATCAACGCGCCCGAAGCGGGCGCGTCGCTCCGACAATCCCGCTAGCCCGACCAGTCGGAGGCATGGGCGGCGTTGTTCGTTTAGAGTTCGGAGGCCGAAGATTCGGGTTTCAGCGTTCAAGACGCGGGAGACGCAACGAAAATAGCACCACCTAGAACTTAGAAATTAGAACCCAGCACCCAGCACTAAGCACCAATCTTGCCATGAAGCATTTTCGAATATTGCCCTTATCCGGGACCTTGGTTTTATTGATTTCCCTCTGGCTGCCCGCCCAGCGGCTTTCCATCGACGACATCATGGAAGGAGAGGACTTCGTCGGAGTTTCGCCCTCGCAGGTTCGCTGGCTGGGCGACGGCGACCGCATCCTTTTTCAGTGGAGGGCGCCGGAGCAGGCCGATATGGAAAAAGCGACCTATCTGCTCGATCCTGCCGACGGAAGTTGGCGTCGGCTTTCCGAGGAACAGGAGAAGGAGGCCTGGCCGTTGACGGGTCTATGGGACGGGGCGAGGGAACGATTTCTGGCGGTGGTCGAAGGCGACGTTTATCTCCATTTTCCAGACGGGAGTCGCCGGCGGCTGACGGAAACGATGGATCGGGAAAGCGACGCCCGCTTCACGCACGATGAATCGGGAGTCACCGTCGCCCGGGACGGCAATTTGTTCGCGCTGAACCTGCGGGAAGGTTCGCTGCGGCAGGTCACCGACTTTCGGAAGGGGCCGAAACCGGAGGAGCCTACGGTCACCGAAAGCCGCCAGTTCCTGAAGGAGCAGCAGGAGAAACTGTTCGAACAGTTCTCGGGCAAGGCCAAAGAGCGCAGGGAGAAGGAGGAAAGGGAGAAGAAGGAAAGGGACGCGCGAGCTTTTTACATCGGGAATGACCGCGCAGTTTCAAACCTGATGTTGTCTCCGGATGGCCGAACGGTTTTTTTCACGCTGGAGATTCGCGATCCGGACAGTGAGGACACGAGCGTGCCCGACTTCGTGACGGAATCCGGCTACACCGAGGAGCTTTCCGCCCGGGCCAAGGTGGGGGACCGGCCCCCGGCGTTTCGGCTCGGCGTCTACGATTCGGAAACCGGGGCCGCAAAGTTCATTCCGGACGAGGGCGGGTTTGCGCTGCTCCGGGGGCCCGAATGCAACCGGGCGGGGGATCGCTGCGCCGTTCTGACCATCTCCGAGGACTACCGGGAACGACGCCTGCTGGTGATGGACCCGCAAGGAGGTTCGGTCTTCGAGGTCGACCGCCTGCGGGACGATGCCTGGATCGGCGGACCGGGCTTTACTTCGTTCGGCTGGATGCCGGACGGGGAACGGCTGCATTTCCTTTCGGAAGCGGACGGGTGGGCGCACCTGTACTTGGTTGGCCGCGACGGCTCGAATCGGCGACAGCTGACCTCTGGCCAATGGGAGGTCCACTCCGCGGAAATTTCCCGCGATGAGAGCCGCTGGCACTTGATCACCAACGAAGTTCACCCGGGCGAGCAGCATTTTTACTGGATGCCTCTGGAGGGGGGCGAAAGGACTCGGATCACACGGGAACCGGGGCGTCACGAAGTAGTGCTATCGAACGACGAGCGATCGATGGCGGTTCTATATTCGGCTTCCAATCTCCCCACCGAACTTTACTGGATGGCGCATCAGCCCGGAGCCGAGCGGCGTCGGTTGACTCGCTCGACAACGGAGAGGTTTGAGGCCTACCCCTGGGTTGAGCCCGAAGTCGTACGGATTCAGGCCCGCGACGGCGAGACGGTCTACGCGCGATTCTTCCGACCCGCCGAACCGGCGCCCGGCCGTCCGGCGGTGATCTTCGTTCACGGGGCGGGCTATCTGCAGAACGCGCATCGATGGTGGAGCCGATATTTCCGCGAGTACATGTTTCATCACATTCTGATGGAGCACGGCTATTACGTGCTGGACATGGATTTCCGCGGCAGCGCCGGCTACGGCCGAAACTGGCGAACGGGGATCTACCGTCACATGGGCGGAAAGGATCTGACAGATCACGTCGACGGAGCCGCCTGGCTGGTGCGGGAGCACAAAGTGGACCCCGCCCGCATTGGAATTTACGGCGGCAGCTACGGGGGATTCATCACCCTGATGGCCATGTTCACTAAACCCGACGTATTTGCGGCGGGAGCGGCTCTGCGCCCGGTCACCGACTGGGCCCACGACAATCACTCCTATACGAGCCGGATCCTGAACACTCCTCAGCAGGACGCGAAAGGCTACGAAAGGAGCTCTCCCATCTACTTTGCCGAAGGACTGAAAGGGGCGCTCCTGATCTGTCATGGCATGGCCGACGTCAACGTGCATTTCCAGGACACCGTCCGGCTGGCGCAGCGGCTCATCGAACTGCGAAAGAAAAACTGGGAGGTCGCCATCTATCCGGTGGAGGGACACGC
>DATKAT010000260.1:0-8305 GCA_035514675.1 Acidobacteriota bacterium
TCGAGCCTCTGGAAGAGGATCTGCTGCAAGTTGACGACCAGTCGGTGGCGACGCCGGCGCTGCTGAGCCGCATCCGGGAATTCAGCGACCGTATGATGGAGCCGCGCACGCCCGACGTCCTGGCGGAGAGAATGGTGAAGACGATCGGCCGGTCCGTCCCTGGAGTTTCAGCCCGCTTCTATCTGCGGCAGCGGGGAGGAGCTTATCGTCAGGTCGCGCGTTTCGGACGGGTGGGGCGGCTGGACCGAGGGGTGCTCGAGGGATTTCGAAAGACCAACGATCAGCTGGCCTGCGAGTCATTCGGGTTTCCCGGCAATCCGCGAGCGCTGATTTACCTTCTGGCGCCGGGACCTCAGTTGAGCGGACTCCTCTACGTCGAGAAGAAATCGGCTCCCGTTTTCGCCAGCGAGAGCAGCTTCATCGCGGCGCTGGGAAGCATCTATTGTTCGGCGTTCTCGTCTTTCGTTCCCAGCCCGCAGCGAGCAGGCGCTCAAGGGGACGGACTGCAGCTTCCGGGAGGCGGCATCCTGATCGGGCGGCACCCCTTGATGCAGGCGCTTTTTCTAAAGATTCGGCAGGCCGCCGCCTCTTCCGTCACGGTCTTGATCCACGGAGAGAGCGGCACGGGAAAAGAGCTGGTGGCCAGAGGAGTTCACCAATTCAGTTCGCGGGCCTCGCGTCCTTTTGTCCCGATTAATTGCGCCGCCTTGCCCGAGCACTTAATTGAAGCGGAGCTGTTTGGTTATGAGAAGGGCAGCTTCACGGGAGCGGACCAGAGGCGGATCGGGCTGGTTGAGGCCGCCGACGGAGGAACGCTGTTTCTGGATGAGCTCTCCGCGATGCCTCTTGCGTCGCAGGCGCGGCTGCTTCGCACGATTCAGGAGAAATCGATCCGAAGAATCGGAGAAATGAAGGAACGCCCGGTCGACGTTCGAATCGTGGCCGCCTCCAATCAGGATTTGAGACAGATGGCGCGGGATGGGCGGTTCAGAGAGGATCTGTACCATCGACTCAACGTATTTCCGATTCACGCCCCGCCCTTGAGGGATCGGATCGACGATATTCGCGGGCTAGTGGTTCATTTTCTGGAGGAACTGAACCGCAAGGAGGAGCACGGCAAGCAGCTGTCCCGCTCGGCGCTTTCATTTCTGGAGCAACATTCTTTTCCGGGGAATGTTCGGGAATTGCAGAATTTGGTAGAGAGCCTTTTTTACACGGCTTCAGGGAAAGTCATCACGGCGCGAGACGTGGTTGAGCGCCTTCCCGTCAACGACCGCGTATTGCAGGGGTGGCAGGGGCGCTCCCGGGCACGCGCCATGCTGGAGGAACTGCGCGAGGCGCGCGCAGACTTCTGGGTGGATGTCCGGGATGCATTCCTCGATCGCGAATTGTCACGCGGAGACGTGCGCGAGCTGATCCGCGAGGGCCTCAAACTGACTCGCGGCAATTACAAGGAACTTCTGCAGCAGCTCCGTCTCCCCGCCAGCGATTACAAGAAGTTCCTCGCCTTTTTGACCAACCATCGCTGCAAGGTCGACTTCAGGCCTTATCGGCGCGGTTTCGAGTAAGGCGCCGCATTGCGCGGAAGGCGGGCTCGCTAGTCTTCCTCGCACTTCTTGGCGAGGGAACGGAGATAGGCGATGATGTTCTCGATTTCCTTTTCCGGAAGCCCGCGCACGGCCGCCATTTTACCGGTTCCGCGAGTGATGATCTCCCGGATTTCCTTGTCGCTTTTCTCTTGCACGTAGTCGGAGTCCATGGGATGGAACTCGACTTTCAGGATCCGGGCCATCGAATCGTTCCCCTGCCCGTCGTCGCCGTGGCACATCTGGCAGCGACTCATATAAGCGGCCTTCCCCTCCTCCGCGCTGCCCGCCGCCAGAGCCAGGACGATCAGAACCGCATAGATCGCCATCAGAACCGACGCGCGCACGAACTGATTCAGAGTCATTCTATTTTCTCTCCGGACGATAGGGTTCTCCCGAACCTCACAATGATATCAGACGATCCCGTTCCGACGCCTTCAGATTTCAGGAGGTGGCGGCGGCCTCCTCGACTTCGACTCGGTAGTCGCATTCCTTGTTCTGGCAAAAGCGGATCAGCCCGCTCCTCTTGGTTGATTTTTCAACGACGAAGTCAGCGGCGCAAACAGGGCACTTCTCTGGTATCGGCCTGTTCCAGAGAACGAAATCGCATTCGGGATACCGGCTGCACCCGTAAAACACCTTTCCGCGTTTCGAGCGCCTTTCGACGATCTCCCCTTCGGCGCACTTCCCGCAGGCGACGCCGGTTGCGGCCGGCTTGATGAAGCGGCAATTTGGGTAGTTTCCGCAAGCCGTGAACTCACCGTAACGACCGAGCTTTTTCACCAGGCCGGCGCCGCATTCCGGACATTTTTCGTCCAGAGCGGTTTCGCGGTGCACCTTCACCTCGTCGCCCTGCTTGACGATTCTTCTGGTGTTCTTGCAGTCGGGGTAGCCGGTACAGGCCAGGAATTCTCCGTATCGGCCTTTCTTCAAGACCATGGCGCGGCCGCATTTTTCGCAGGTTTCGTTTTCCAGCTCCGCGCTATCCGCCTGCCCGGCGACCGAGCCCTCCTTCGGAATTTCGCGGGTGTTTCGACATTCCGGGTAATTGCTGCAAGCTATGAATCTGCCGAAGCGCCCCCAACGGATCACCATTCCGGAGCCGCACTTGTCGCAGATCTCGTCGGTGGGCGTCTCCTCCCGCTTGAGATTCTTCATCTGGCTTTTGGCGTCCTCCAGCTTCGCTTTAAACCCGGAGTAGAAGGATTCGAGAGTCTCGACCCAGTCTTCCTTGCCTTCTTCGATCTCATCGAGTTCCAGTTCGAGCTTGGCCGTGTAGTCGTAATCGAAGATTTCGTCGAAATGACCCACCAGCAGGTCGGTCACAACCTCGCCCAGCTCGGTTGGAAAGTAGCGTCCATCCTCCTTGCGCACATATTCCCGGCTCATGATCACAGACAGAATCTGCTGATACGTCGAAGGTCGGCCGATCCCCTTTTCTTCGAGGGTCTTCACCAGGCTGGCTTCGTTATAGCGGGGAGGCGGTTGGGTGAATTTCTGTTCCGGCCTGATTTCCTCAACCTTCAATTCCTCGCCCCGGGCGACCTTCGGCAAGCGAACACCCTCTCCCTGGTCGTCGGTCTCTTCGTCGCCTTCCTGGGTCTTTTCGTAGACCTTCAGGAATCCGTCGAACCGCAGAATGGAGCCGGTCGCCTTGAATTCGGTCTTTCCCGCTTCAATTTCAATATCGGTCTGGTCGAACAGCGCCGGATTCATCTGAGAGGCCACAAACCGCTTCCAGATCAGATCATAGAGCCGGTATTCGTCTCGGTTCAGAAAGGACCGGATCTGCTCCGGGGCAAATTCGACCGAAGTCGGGCGGATGGCCTCGTGTGCGTCCTGGGCGCCCTTCTTTCCGCGATAGACGTTCGGCTTCTTGGGAAGATATTCGAGACCGAAGCGGCCATCGATCCAGGACCTCGCTTCCTCGATCGCGCTCTGCGCCACGCGCGTGGAGTCGGTTCTCATATAGGTGATCAAGCCGACGGCCCCCTGCTCGCCGAGCTCCACTCCCTCGTACAATCGCTGGGCCATCGTCATGGTTTTCTTGACCGTGAAACCGAGTTTCCGGGCCGCGTCCTGTTGCAGCTTGCTGGTGATGAATGGGGGATAGGGATTCCTTTTTCGTTCCTTTTTCTGCAGCTGCCGAACGACGAATTTGGACCCCTGCAGCTCTTCCAACAAACTGTTCGCCTGCTCTTCATTGGAGATTTTGAATTTCGCGCCGGCATACTTGACGGCTCTGGCCTCGAACTCGGGGGGAAGGCCTGCCTTCAGCCGGGCCGTAAAATTCCAGTATTCCTCCGGCTCGAAAGCTCGGATCTCCTTTTCCCGATCGACGATCAAACGGACGGCGACGGTCTGAACGCGTCCGGCGGAAAGCCCTTTCCGGACTTTCTGCCAGAGAAGTGGACTGACCTTGTACCCTACGAGCCGATCCAGAATGCGGCGGGCCTGCTGCGCCTCCACTTTATGGCGATCGATCTGACCAGGGTTCTCAAAAGCCTTCAGAATGGCGCTCTTCGTGATTTCGTTAAAAAGTACGCGGTAAATGACTCGGTCCGATCGTCCGTTCAACTCCTCCGCAAGGTGGTGGCAAATCGCCTCCCCCTCCCGGTCGTGATCCGCAGCGAGGTAGATGTGCGAAACCTTCTCTGCGGACTTGCGCAGGTCCTGCACGATCTTCTCCTTCCCCGCGATAATCCGGTAAGTCGGACGAAAGTTGTCCTTGATGTTGACGCCCAGGGCTCGAGCGGGCAGATCCTTGATATGGCCTGCGCAGGCTTTTACGGAAAAGTCCTTTCCCAGATACTTACTGATCGTCCTGGCTTTCGCCGGGGACTCTACGATGACCATTGATTTCGACATCAAGCTTCCCTTCGCAGTCCGTCGCGGCTTGAGGCTTCTGCGATCCAGACCTGCCCACGGCCATCACGCGCATCCCGACCGCGAGATCCCTCCTGCCGCCCGACCGCGGCTCCCGAAGAGTCCGCCTGCACTATTTGCGCGCATCGGCGATCCCATGAGCGACCCACGCAATAACCTTTTGTTCTTCATTGCCCTTTCCAATCTATAGCACAAAGACGAGCGGAACCGTCCCGAAGTTGCATTTGGAATCGCCGGCCGCAGACCAACGCCGACTCTAGCCCGCATTTTTCACACGCCTCCTACTGCGGCATCGGAGAGTGGCGCCTCGCGACGGACCCGTGTGAAAAATGCGGGCTAGAGTCGGCGCATGTAGCGCCTTCCCGGCAATACCTCGACGGCGCCCTTCATCTCCAGATTCATCAACACATAGTTCAGGCGGCCCGCGGTCTGGTCAGTCTGACACAGAAGCTCGTCGAAATGCACCGAATCGCCTTCCGTCATCGCCTCCAGAACGGCCGTTTCCTCGGGTTCGAACGGCTTCCTTTCCGGTGCTCCGGCCGCATCGGCACGCAATTGATTCAAGATTTCCAACGGCAGTTCCTCGAGCAGATCTTGAACCGACAGGATCGGCTTCGCGCCCTGGCGGATGAGAAAGTTTGGGCCGTAACTCCCGGGATTGGTGATGTTTCCCGGAACGGCCCAGACGTCTCGATCCTGTTCCAATGACAGGCGGGCGGTGATCAGTGAGCCCGAAAACTCCGCAGCCTCGGGAATCAGCACTCCGAAGGACAACCCGCTGATAATCCGATTTCGAATCGGAAAATTTTGCGGGGCCGGATGACTGCCCGGCGGAAATTCGCTGATCACACAGCCGTTTTCGATAATTTGCCTGTACAGCTTTCGGTTTTCTCTGGGGTACGGCACATCCGCGCCGGTTCCCAGAACGGCGATGGTCCGCCCGTGAGCCTCGAGCGCCCCGCGATGAGCCCTGGAATCGATGCCGCGCGCCATTCCGCTGACGATGGTCAATCCCAGCTCGGCCAGCTCGCGGGCCAGTCGGGTCGCAATTTGAGTTCCGTAGCAGGAAGGTCTGCGGGTGCCGACAACCGAGACGCAGTGCTGCAGCAATTCCGACTTGGAACCGATCCAATACAGCGCCAGAGGCGGATCGAAGATCTGTTTCAGACGGGGCGGGTAATCCGAATCGAAGTATCCCAGGATGCACCCCCCGGCCCGACGAATCCGCTCGGCAGCCTCCTCGGCTTCCCGGCGGCACTGCCCGGTCGAAATCGCGTATTGAGCTTCGGTGGGGAGCCCCAATTCACGCAGCTTCCGTCGGGAGAGCTTCAAAATCTCGGAAGGAAATCCCAATCTGGAAAGCAGCGCGTGGCACCGCCGGGTCCCCAGTCCGGGAACCAGCGAGAGCGCCAGAAGGTCGAAAGCTTCTTGCGTCATCGTGTGTTTCATCGTTTCCCCTGCACCGACTTTATTGCCGCCGGGCTCTTTGATCTCTTGGCAACGGATTAGCCCGGCCGCTGCAGTACTAATAACGAACGAAGGCCGTTTTGGGCGAAGATCTTTTTTCAGCCTGACGATCAGGCGCTTTGTCAGGCGATCGGACCAGGGGGGATTTTCCGGTGTGCAGACGTCCGGGTTTCACTCGATCGATCGAATCATCATAATCCTTTGACGAAATGCTGCGGGTGTCGTTTATCGATTTCTTAAATGCGGTGCCGCTCGGATGGGACTTTCTATATGGATCGTCGCAGCGGGCGTTCGAAATCCTGTACGACGTGCCTTCCCAGTGCGCCAGGCACATGGAAACGGGCGAGGCCGACGTGGGATTGATTCCCGTAATCGAGTACCAGCGGATTGCGGGGCTGCGCATCCTTTCAGATATCTCGATCGCTTCTCAGCGGGAAGCCCGCAGCGTGCTGTTTGCGAGCCGCATGCCCATCCGGCAGGTTCGATCGGTGGCCCTCGACCCCTCCAGCAGAACTTCGGTCGCCCTCTTGAAGATCCTCTTTCAGAAGTCGTATCAGAACTCCGACGTCCGATACTTTTCGGGGCCACCCGATGCCGTGAGGATCCCGGAAGGCGCTGACGCGGCGCTGCTAATTGGAAATCCGGCGCTCCGGCTTCGCAGGGAAGGCCTGCACGTTTACGATCTGGCGAATGAGTGGTTCAGGTGGACCGGTCTTCCCTTCGTTTTCGCCTTCTGGGCTGTTCGTAGCGGGGTTTCAATGAGCAGGACCGACAAAGAGCGGTTTTACAGATCCCGGCAGGCCGGCCTGGAGAATGTCGAGGAAATCGCCCGGATTTACTCTGAAAGACTGCAGATCGATCGACCGGAGATCGTTCGTTATCTGACCCGGAATCTTGATTTCCACCTGGACGGGCGAAATCTGCAGGGTCTGACGCACTTTTACCGGCTGGCGGCCGAGTGCGGCTTGATCGATGAAGTGCGCCAGCCGGAGTTTGTATAACCCGGATTTTGCACTTGGGTCCGACGCGAGGCGTCGGAGAGCGGCGTGGATGCAAGGCGCGCGACGAAGGCCCCCGCCGCAGTCGTACTCGTGCAGTACGTCGAGGAGGCCAAGGAGCGGCAACGCGGCAGACGCGTCGCTTTCCGGCGCCGCAGTAGAACCCGCGTGTAAAATTCGGGCCAGCCGACAATTCCGTTGGTCACTGCCTCCGGCTCCGACCCTCCAGAAACCGGTACAGGGTCAGAGCGGCGACACGTGCGGTCCTGCAGTCCGGATCCACACGAGGATTCAATTCAACGATGTCGATCGAGCGGACCGCTTTACGAAGGCCCGCCTGAAAGGCCAGTTCCAGCCAGACTTCCTGATCCAGGCCGCCGACTGACGGCGCGCTAACTCCGGGCGCCCAGGACTGGTCGAGCCCGTCCAGGTCGAAGGACGCCATCGCGCTTCCGTCCATTTCGAAGAGTTCCGAAACGCTCGAGGGGGTCACCTGCTCTCTGAAATAGTAATCGCCTCCTTTTTGGCGGATGTAATCCAGGTGCGCTTCGGAAGTCGAATGAGGCTGAAGGCCCGCAACTCGATAGTGCGTGCACAATTGCGCGGGATGCTTTAGCGCCTGTCGGAACGGCGACCCGGAATGCCCCTTCCCTTTCAGCAGGGGGCGAACATCCGGATGAGCGTCGAAGTTGAGGATGGTCACCGGCGTCTCCGCGTCGACATACCCGAGGAAGTGGCCGTAAGCCGTTTCATGTCCTCCGCCCAGGACGACGACCGTTGCGCCGGCCTTCAGGAAGCGCCCCACCCATGCGCCCAGAGCTTCCTGCAATTCCTTCAGTCCGGCGTCTCCGCGAAGGTTTCCGAAGTCGAGGCTGCGGTTCAACAGACGTCTGAATTCGGCGGCCCGACGGGCAGGAGGGGTCATCCGGTAGAAAGCCCTTCGTATCTCATCAGGTCCTTCCGCGGCGCCCGCTCGCCCGGAATTGCGGCGAACCCCAAGATCGCAGGGGAATCCGATCACGGCCAAATCCGGGGGATCCGCCAGGGGATCCTGAAGTTCCCAATAACGGGGAGTTGCCGGCCATCCGGGGTCCAAGAGGCCGCGGCCGACCAGGTCGCCCAAGCGCGGATCGTCCGCAGCGGCGGGACTCCAGGGAAACTCGGGCGGAAGGAGCCTCATGCCCGCCCCCGTTGATCGGCTCGCGTGTACACCGCCTGACCGCCGATATAAGTCTGAACGACGGACTGCTCGCGAAAATGATACATCCACTGTCGCACATCGGGCGCCTCCACAACTGCGAAGTCCGCCAGCTTGCCGGCCTCGAGCGAACCGATGTCGCGCTGCATCTGCACCACTTCTGCCGCAAT
>DATKAT010000261.1:0-7421 GCA_035514675.1 Acidobacteriota bacterium
GCGCTCCGCCAGTTGTCGGTAAACCGCCAACAGGTCCGGAACGGAGGAGACCTTGGCGCTCAGCACAATCCGGTTTCGAGGCAGACCGATTTCTTCGGCCGCCGCCGCCGATTCCAAGGCGCTGACGACAATCGCCTCGATCAACACGGCGCGGCTGTCCCTGGGATTCGCCATTCGAGCGTTTTCGTCCATCAGGCGGGCCAGCAGCTGCTGATCCAGCGAGCCCCAGTTGACGCCGATGCGCACCGGCCGGTCGTTTTCCAGCGCCACTTCGATCATGCGTCGAAAGTTTGCGTCCCAATGGCGCCCCATTCCCACGTTCCCGGGATTGATGCGGTATTTCGCCAGGCGCCGCGCGCATTCCGGAAACCGCGTCAAGAGCAGGTGGCCGTTGTAATGAAAATCGCCGATGAGCGGGACGCTGACCCCATCCGACTTCAATCTGTCGAGAATGGCGGGAATCGCCTGCGCCGCTTCCTCCGTATTGACGGTGACCCGGACCAGTTCGGACCCAGCCTCGACCAGCTCGGCGACTTGCCGCGCCGTGGCCTCCACGTCGGCGGTATCGGTATTGGTCATCGACTGCACGGCAATCGGGTTGTCGCCTCCGACGGCCACACCGGATATCTTCACTTCCACGCTCTTGCGGCGCTGAAACATCACTTGAATTGTACAACAGGGCTCGAAAGGGCGACAAACCGCGGGGGGAGTGACGGCGACCGTTCCCACACCGCATCGCCCGGCCGCCGGCTTCCTCCCGACCTCGACCAAGACCGAGTCCGTTGAAACAGTTAGCCCCGGGGCGCCGCTTCCTCCAGCAGCGCCGACTCGCCCCAGACGCGATTCAGATCGCCGGAGAGCACGACGGCGGATCGTCGCAGCCTCGGCGGGCAGAGCAGGTGAAAGACTAGAAAGACCGGAATCTGCAGGGGAACGTCGAGGTCCACGAACGAACCGGTCGATTCCCGCCACCTTTTCATCTGGCTGAGGAAACGAGCGGTCCGGCGGTAGGCCAGCACGACGAACTGCCTCTGAGCGCCGGTTCGACCGGGAATCGGGTATCGAGTCTGCAGATGCGCTTGGGCCGGGTTGCGGCGGATTTCTTCGCGCAGCGGATCCGAGTCCATCCAGTCCCTCCAGAAGCTCCCCGGCGCGTATCGTTCCGGTTCCGCCAGTTCCAAGGCCCGAACGACGGCCGCAAAAACGGCGTCGTCCGAACTTCCGCGCACGCTCTCCAATCCTCGAGCGCTCAGCCGGGTCAACCAGGTCAGTTCCAGCTGCAATGGAAAACGCCTTTCGCTGGGAAGTTCGAACTCCGCGATGCTGTCCGATCGCAGAGCGCCGCTGAGGATCCGTTTCAGATCAGGCGCCTGAAAGCTTCGCCGCAAATAAAACGTCCAGTCCGCGCCTGCCTCTTCCGATCTGCCGGAGATTTTTTGGCGAAACAGCAGCCGCAGCCACTGCATCTGATCCCACCGGTAGGCGGTCTTCTCTCTGGCCGCGGCTCGCTCGATGGTCACTTCTCCTGAAGGGTTGACCGTCGTTTTCCATTCGTCGACGCGCTGGCTGGAGCGACCCAGCGCAGCCCAGTTGAAGAAGTTCACCCGGACTTCGAAACGGCGCGTGCTGACCGATTCCAAGGTGCCGGAAACGACGTAGTCCGGGCCCGGCGACGGCAGAGCGCCGCGCAGCAGCTCCGCATAAGCGGAGAACTCCGCCGCCTCAGCCATCCATCGAATCTGCGCCAACTGCCTTCGGCGGGTCGAACGATGGAGTTCCATTGCAGCCGTCAGGGCCAATCGGCGGCGTACGGCCGCCAACGCCGAACTTCGGTAGGCGCGGGTCACTTCCCGCAGCATCGGGGGGACCCGGATCGTCGCCCGATGGCCGGCCGTCGCCTCCAGCTCGAAGCGAATTTCGCCTTCCCGGCCCCTTTCCTGCAGCAAACGCGCTTGCAGAACGCCGCGCCGACTCAGCCGCAAACTGAAGCTGCCTCGGCTGCGGGCCTGCGCCCGGGATTCCGCGCCCGCCCCGGCAAAGATTCTGGAATCCCACCGGAATGCGGGCGTTTCGACTCCGAAGGTCCAGCCTGGGAAATGATCCCACCGCACGGCGAACGTCAGTCGGACTTCGCCGGTCCAGTTGGCCTGCACCACCTGGTTGTCCGCCAGAAGACCCATCGCGTTGTCGTCAAAGGGGTCCACAAATCCGCTCCAGCTCGTGGTCAGAGCCTGCTGAGCCGTTGCGCTTTCGTCTACGACGGTGACCCAGATCAGATTCAGCCGGGTGCGCGTCCGAGCGCTCCACAGCCCTGGGATAGCGTTCAGATCGACGCCCGACTCCACCAGTCCGATGGCGCTCCACTGAATGGCGTACTGGCCTAGAGCCACTCGGAAGTTTCCCAGAAAGGCGTTGCCCGGAAACAGGATCCTTGCCGACAACGAGCCCTGAGGGGACAACCTCCAGCGGGCCCGATCGGCGATTCTGCCGGAAGCGGCCCGCCGAAGTGAGAGGCTCAGATCAATGGGCCGCGGCTGCTCGAGCAGCGAAAGGGGTCGGGCGAGAACGTCGGCGGAAAACGGACCCGCTTCGAATCCGATCTCTACGGCCAACGTCTCGAAAAGGCGACTCAAGCCTCCTTCCAGCTTCCAGCCCGCCGTCCAACGAGGCATGCGGGCAGGATATCCGCACTTCGGAACGGAGGCAAGACGGCAACGCGCCTATTTCTCCAGCTTCAGCTCCTGCAGCAGGTCGTGAATGATTCTGGCGGTCAGGCCCCAGACCGTTTCCTCGCCGTAGTGGTAGTAGCAGACTTCAACGTCGGCCCCGAAGCGATTCAATATGCGGATCTCGGGACGAGTGTTTTGAAAGAATTCCACTGGAATCTTCAGCAAGTAAGCGACTTCCTCCGCCTGCGGCCGCAAGGGATCGTCGCCCGGCAGCACCCCTACAAACGGGGTCACTCGGTGACCCGAAATGGCGACGAAGTCGTGGAATGCGCCGAGCACCCGGATCCGGTTTCGGTCCACTCCGATCTCCTCTTCCGTCTCCCGCAGAGCCGTGGACTGAAGGCTGCGGTCGCCGCTCTTCCTGATCCCGCCGGGGAATGATATCTGCCCTTTGTGAGTGGGCACGTCATCGGTGCGGCGAGTGAGCAGGAACTGCGGACCGGACGCTCCGTTGAGGATGGAGACCAGAACGGCCGCTTCGCCGACCGCAGGTTTCTCTTCGACCCGTCGGGGCGAAGCGGACAGAAGGTCGCGTATTCGCGATTCAAGATGCTTCATCAGATTCGCGCGGCCGCATCCGGAATCGATCGCGCACAGGACCAATCGGGCCTGAATGCACCATCAGGCGCAGAGCCGCCAAAAGAACAGGAGGATCTGGATGATGCTTCCAACCGGTCCCATGAAATCGATTGCCAGGGAAACGCCGAGGTTGGACAGGCCGTCCCATCCCAGACCGCCCCATCTGAATTCAGCGGTCAGAACTTGAACGATCGAACTCAGCATTACTGCCGCCGTGGCGTGAAAAAGCACTTTTACAGGATCCACGAGTCGCTGATCCTCCGTTAATGCAGTGAAGCCTCAAGAAGATTGCAGGTGCCTCCCTGACGGATCCGAATACTGCAAAAGAGCGTGGTGCCGGAGGCGGGATTTGAACCCGCATGCTCTTTCGAGCGCCACCCCCTCAAGATGGTGTGTCTGCCAAGTTCCACCACTCCGGCACAGAACGGCCCCAATGGGACGTCAGGAGTCGGGTTGCGCACGGCCCGCGAGCTACTCCGGATCCACAGGCCCTTCGGTCGCAGGCGGCGCCGGCGCCTCGGTCTCAGGAGCCTCCTGCTGCACGCCCGGCGCGCCCCCATAGGGGAGGCGATCCATCACCGAAGTCCCCGAGTCTCGCGTATAGAGAATGGAAAGCCCCAGCGAGGTCAGCATGAAAATGACCGCACAGGCCGTGGTGGCTTTCCCCAAAAACGTCGTCGCTCCTCTGGCCCCGAAGGCTGTCTGGCTGCTGGCGCCGCCGAACGCGGAAGACAAGTCGCCAGCCTTTCCGGACTGCAAAAGGATGATCAGAATCATGATCAGGGAAACGAGGATGTGAACGATTACAAAAATTGCAAACATGTCGTATCGTATGAATTCCTAAAAGCGGACAATTCCAGCAAAGGAATCGGCGTCCAAGCCGGCGCCGCCGACCAGCGCTCCGTCGATATTCGGCTGAGCCATCAGGCCGGAGATGTTGTCCGGCTTGACGCTTCCCCCATACAGGATGCGCAATCGCTGTGAAAGTTCCTGCGAGAAGACCTCCGCCAGCCACTCTCGGATCATGGAATGCACCTCTTCGGCCGTTTCCGGAGTCGCTGTTTCGCCGGTTCCGATCGCCCAGACCGGTTCGTACGCGACGATAATACGGGATAGCGATTCGGCTGTCAATTTGTCGACGGCTTGCTCCAACTGTCCCAGCACCACATCTTCCACCCGCTGCCTGCCGCGCTCCTCAAGGGTTTCCCCCACGCACAGAATGGGGGTCAGGGAGCTCTCCAGCGCTCGACGCAGCTTGAGATTGACCTGCTCGTCGGTCTCTCTAAAGTGCTGACGGCGCTCCGAATGCCCCAGAATGACGAACTCGCAGCCGCAATCCTCCAGCATCCAGGCTGATATCTCTCCGGTGTAGGCGCCCTCGTCTTCCCAATGAACGTTCTGCGCTCCGAGCCGAATCGACGAGCCTTTGAGCGCCTCCGCCGCGACGTCCAGGGCGGTGTAGGGCGGACAAACCACCACTTCGACGTCCCGGTGGCCGTCCAGTTTTCGGCGCAGACTCGCGGCCAGTTCCTCGGATTCCTTTCTGGTTCGATGCATTTTCCAGTTTCCAGCTATGACCGGCTTGCGCTGCATTACTGCATCCTTTCGGTGAGGGCTTCGATTCCGGGCAGTTTCTTTCCCGCCAGAAACTCCAGCGAGGCGCCGCCTCCTGTGGAGATGTGGGAAATCTGATTCGTCACTCCTGCCTTTTTGACCGCCGAAACCGAATCCCCGCCGCCGATCAGGCTATAGGCCGAACTTGCGGCCACGGCCAAAGCGATTTCAATCGTCCCGTCGGCGAAATCGTCAAGCTCGAACACCCCGAGCGGGCCGTTCCACAGAATCGTTCCAGCCGCGGAGATCTCCCTTTGGAAGGCCTCAACGGTCCGGGGACCGATGTCCAGCCCCATCCAGCCTTCGGGGATGGCGTCGACCGGGACGACCATTGACTCGGTTCCGGCTTTGATCTCGCGGGCGATTCGAACGTCGGAAGGCAGCAGCAATCCGACGCCGCGATCCTGCGCCTTCCGCACGAGTTCAGACGCCAGTTCCAGCCTGTCTTCTTCCAGCATAGAGCTGCCGGTCGCCTTCCCCTCGGCTTTCAGGAAGGTGAACGCCATCCCTCCGCCCAACAAAATGGAATCGGCCAGCGACAACAGGTTTTCGATCACTTCGATCTTGTCCGAAACCTTTGCTCCGCCCAGGATAGCCGCCAACGGCCTGCTCGGATTGCGCAGCACGCGCTCCAGCGCCTGCAGTTCCTTTTCGATCAGCAGCCCGGCCGCTCCCCGGCCGAGAGCTTCCGGAACTCCGACGGTGGACGCGTGGGCCCGATGCGCAGTGCCGAAGGCGTCATTGACGTATTCGTCCGCAAGCGCGGCCAGCATCGCTGCGAAGCGCGGGTCGTTTTTGGTTTCCCCATCGTGAAAGCGGAGGTTTTCCAGGAGAAGAACCTCGCCCGGCAGCAGGCTCTTGACCGTCTTCTCCACCTCCCGGCCTACGCAGTCTTCGACGAAGTCAACGTCGCGGCCAAGCAGCGAAGCCAGCCGCTCCGCCGCCGGCCTTAGCGAATACTCGGGGGCGGGTTTGCCCTTGGGACGCCCCAGATGGGAGGCCAGCACGGCTCGCCCTCCCCGTTCGCAGACCATTTGAATCGACGGCAGGGCGGCCCGAATTCGAGTGTCGTCTACGACCCCGCCTTCCGAGACGGGCACGTTGAAGTCGACTCGAACGAAGACCCACTTGCCGTCCAGATCCAGATCACGAATCGAAAGCTTTTCTCCCGGCATCAGCGGCGTCCCTACAGCTTTCCGCCTACGAAGGCAGCCAGCTCCAGCACGCGACTTGAGTATCCCCACTCGTTGTCGTACCAGGCCAGCACCTTCGCCATCCGGTCGCCGATGGTCTTGATGAATGGCCCGTCGACGATCGCCGAGTGCGAATTCTGCACATAGTCCACTGAAACAAGCTCCTCCTCGGTGTATTCGAGAATTCCCTTCAGAGGGCCTGCCGCGGCTTTCCGGAAGGCTTCCCGCAGAGATTCCTCGGAGACTGCTTTGTCGAACGTCGCAGTCAGATCGATCAGAGAACCCGTAGGAGTCGGCACGCGGATGGCGTAGCCGTCCAGCCTTCCCTCCAGTTCCGGCAAGACGATCGTGACGGCCACGGCGGCGCCCGTGGTAGTGGGAATCATCGACAGAGCGGCGGCCCGGGCCCTCCGCAGGTCCTTGTGCGGAAGGTCCAGGATTCTCTGGTCGTTCGTGTAGCTGTGGATGGTCGTCATCAGCCCTCTCTGCAGTCCGAAGCCGTCGTTGAGCACCTTCGCCACCGGCGCCAGACAATTGGTGGTGCAACTGGCGTTGGAGATGATGGAGTGTTCGGCGGGCCGATAAGCCTCCTCATTGACGCCCAGACAGATCGTCACATCCGGCCCTTTGGCTGGAGCCGTAATGATCACCTTTCGAACCGAACCGCGAAGGTGTTTTGCGGCATCCTCCCGCTTTCGGAACAGGCCGGTCGCTTCAATCACGATTTGCGCGCCCGTTTCCGGCCAGGGAATCCGCGCCGGATCCCTTTCCGAGAAGACCCGAATTTTTTTCCCATCGACAACGATCGACTCGTCGTCGTGTTCGACTTCCGCCCCAAGCTTCCCGTAAATGGAGTCATATTGAAGGAGGTGGGCCAGCGTTTTGGAATCCGTCAGATCGTTGACCGCCGTAAACTCGACTTCCTGGTCGCGTTCCAGGGAGGCCCTCAGAACGTTCCTCCCGATACGACCGAATCCGTTGATCGCAACTTTTACAGACATGGATGATTTCCTCCCTGACAGGGACGGCATTCGCCTGCCTGACCCCGGGGCCTCAAGCAATCCGCCGGGCCGGCATGTCCCGTCCCACATTCGGCGGATGAGAATGACGGCCATCCGCCCTGCTGATTTTGTTTGAATTAGTCAGCGCCTGCCCACAGACGAACAATCGCCCGGAAAAGGCAGTTCAGTCTTTCTCCAGCTTCAAGTGAACTATGTTACCTGTCCCATCCCCTTTCAGACAAGCGGCTGGCCCGAAGCGGTTCGGGAGGGCGCTGCTCACATGGAGGCGATGCGGAAAGTCAGAC
>DATKAT010000262.1:0-5986 GCA_035514675.1 Acidobacteriota bacterium
CCGGGACCGTCCGGATCCGGCAGCAGCGAAATCCGGTCCTTTTTCAGGAGCAAGATGATTTCCCCCCGGCGTTCCTCGGAAATGGAAAATCGACCGGCCTCGCAATCCACGAACAGTCCGGACGCCCGTCCGGGAAGAAAATTCGTTTCGCCCAGAAAGGCGGCCACTGCGACGTTCGCCGGCCGCTCGTAGAGCTCCTGGGGCTTAGCCTGCTGAACGATCTTGCCGTCGAGCATCACGGCCGCTTCGTCGGCTACGCAAAGCGCTTCCTCCTGATCGTGGGTCACGAAGATGGTGGTCGCCCCGGATTCTTTCAGAATGCGCCGGACATCGGAACGGAGCTGACTGCGCAGGCCGGCGTCCAGGTTGGAGAAAGGCTCGTCCAGAAGGAGCACTTCCGGCTCCGGGGCCAGCGCTCGGGCCAGAGCCACTCTCTGCTGTTCGCCCCCTGAAAGCTCGGAAGGCATCCGCCGGCGCAGATTCTCCAGCCCCACCAGTCGCAGCGATTGCAGAACGCGTTCGCTGCGACTGCCGCGATCCCGAACGCCGTACCCTACGTTTCGTTCGACCGTGAGGTGGGGAAAGAGGGCGTAATCCTGAAAGACCAGTCCCGTGGAGCGCCTCTCGGGCGGCACGAAGATTCCCGGACCGGCCATGGGCCGGCCGCCCACCGTCACCATTCCCCGATCCGGAGCTTCCAGGCCGGCTATCAGTCTCAAAATCGTCGTCTTCCCGCCTCCGCTTGGGCCCAGCAGAACGAGGCAGCTCCCCTGTACGACTGAGAACGTCGCCCCGCGAACGGCGGCAACCGTCCCGTAGAACTTCACCAGATCCTCACAATCGATGGCCGGTTCCTTCACAGCGCCCTCTCGGCCTTTTCCCGAAGGATCAGGGCGACCGAGACGCCGGAAAGCAGCAGCAGGAACAAGGACGGGAGCGCCGCTCGAGCGAAAAAGGCTTCCGACGTCGCGGACCAGATGTGAGTCGCAAGCGTTTCGAATCCCGTCGGCGCCAGCAGCAGCGTCATGGGAAGCTCTTTGACCGCCGTCAGGAAAACGAGGGCGAGCCCGGCCAGGGCCCCCGGGCGAATCAACGGTGCAGTCACGCTGCAAAACACCCTCCACCGACCTCGCCCCAGAGTCAGCGCCGCCTCCTCGACGCGGGGATTGACCGCCCTGTACGATGCGGACGTCGTCGCCACGGCCTGTGGAAGGAACCGCACGACGTAGGCGAAAATCAGCAGCATCAGCGTCTGATACAGGAAAGGCGCGTGTCGGGCGCCGAAGAAGACCAGGGCGAGGCCGACGACGATTCCGGGAAGGCCGTATCCCAGATAAGCGAGACGCTCCACAGCGCGCTCCAGACGCCCGCGGCCCCGAACGGCGACCACAGCCACAGGAACGGCCAGGACGACCGTCGCCGCCGCGCCCAGCGATGAAGCCAGCAGAGAATTCCAGGTCGCCGCGGCGAACTCGCCGGGGCTCCATTGCGACAGGGCCCCCAGACTGAGCCAGTAAGAAATGACGGCCAGCGGAAGACCCAGAGCGGTCAGCACCAGCAGGCTGCAGAGGGCAAGCGCCGGCCAGCGCCAGGCTCCCAATTCAACGGGCGCTCTCTTTCGATGCGCGCTGGGGCTGAAGGCGGGACGCTTGCGCAGCCGGGATTCGCCCCACAGCAGCCCCAGCGTCAGAGCCACCAGCATCAACGCCAGCAGCGCCGCCATGCTGCGGTCAAAGGCGCCCCGGTACTGGCTGTACACGGCCCAGGTAAACGACTCGAACCGCAGCAGAGAGACCGCGCCGAAATCGCTCAGCGCGTACAGCGCGGCGAGAAGCGCTCCCGCGCCGATCGCCGGCCGCAGCAGCGGCAACACGATTCGAAAAAACGTCTGGCGGCGATTCCTTCCCAGCGTGCCGGAAGCCTCCTCCAAAGCCGGATCCATTCTCAGCAAGGCGCCTCGGACGCTCAGGAACACATACGGGTACGTCAACAGGCTGAGCAGAACCCACGAGCCGGTGAACCCGTAAATACTCGGCAGAACGGAGGCCGTCCAGGGCCCCAGCGCAGCGGCCGCCAGACCTCCCGGTCCCAGGGCGGAAATCCACACGAAGGCGGCTACGTAAGAGGGCACGGCCAACGGCAGGCAGGCCAGTACGGTCCATATCCTGCGCCCCGGAAGGTCAGTTCGAGTCAGGAGCCAGGCCAGCGGCGTCCCCAGCAGCGCAGAGCAGCCAGCCACCGCCACGGCCAGAGCGAGGCTGTTGATGAGAATCCCGAGGGTGCGGGCTCGCCAGAAGATCGTCCAGGCCTCGGCCTCGACTCCGGAAGCTCGAATCACCAGATAAACGCCCGGCAGCAGCGCGCAGGCGGCGGCAAGCGCCGCCAGAATCTTAAAGGCGGCGGGATAGGAGGCTCGGGACGGAGAGCCGATGGTTGGGGCCGACGGAAGGCTTTCAACTATCGGAGAATTCCCTGCCACTTCGAAAGTTTAACCCAACGCCGGATCGGCTACAGGACGCCTGCTGCTGCAAGCATTTTCAGCGTGCCCTGCAGATCCCCCAGCCGAGACAGATCGAGCCCGGGATGCGCCACTTCCGACAGAGGCTTCGCACCGGCCGCCGGCAGCGCGTCGCTTACGAGCGGATACTCGAATGTCGACTCCACCAGGAAGCGCTGCGCGTCCTCGGACAGAAGGAAAGCGATGAAATCCAGGGCGGCGGCCTCTCTTTTCGCGCCGACCAGCACTCCGGCGCCGGCCACGTTGACCAGCGCTTCGACCCCTCCGGCTCTGGGGTAATAGTTGCGGGCGGGAAAACCCTCTCCTCGTTCGGCCAGGAAACGATGCAGGTAGTAGTGATTCGTCAACCCGACGTCGATTTCGCCCCGCCCCGCCGCCTCCACGATGGCCGTGTTGCCGGCGTACACTTTCGGCTGGTTCGCCTGGATCCCCCGGAGCCACTCTAAAGCCGCCTCATCGCCCCGGGAAAGGCGCAGGGCCGTAACGAAAGCCTGGAAGGAGCCGTTGGAGGGCGCCCAGCCGATCCGCCCCCTCCATTTCGGGTCGGTGAATCCGCTCAGCGAATCGGGCAGCGCCTCTTCCGACAGCCGGTCGGAGTTGAAGACCACAACGCGGACCCGACCGGAGGTTCCCACCCAGAACCCTTCGGGACAGCGGTAGGGGCCGGGCACCCGCTCCAAAAGCTCCTCGGGCAGTTTCTTGAGTCGACCCTCGCCCCGCAAAGCTCCCAAAGCCCCGGCGTCCTGCGAGAAGAAGAGATCCGCCGGACTGTTTCGTCCTTCTTCCAGAATCGTGGACGCCATTTCGGCCGAGTCTCCGTAACGCACCTGGACGCGAATGCCGCTGGACTCCTGGAAGCGCTCTATCAGAGGGCCCACCAACTGCTGATTGCGCCCGGAATAAATGGTCAGCGCCTGGGCGTCCGCCTTGGGGTTCGTAGAGCAGGAAAGAACGGTCGGCAGCAGAAGCAGAGTCAGGCAGATGTATGAATATTTCAGGTATTCGGTCATTGAATTCAAAGCCCCAGGTTGAAACGGATTCCGGCCGACAGGGTTCTGGGCAGATTGGGCCGCGCTCCGGCGGGCCGGCGAGCCGTCATCGAGTGGTCGTCGGTCAGATTCTGCAGGCTGACGAAGAGCCGCGTTCCGCCTTCGCCCAGTCGATACTGCCCGGTCAGATTCAGGACGATTTGCGAATCGGTGGCCAGAAAGGGATCGATCGGCCCCTGGCCGGCTTCCGTTCTCATCCGGCTAAGATAAACGGTCTCCAGATCCATGCTCCACAGGCTTCGCTCCACTCCGATGGCCGCAAACAACTGATGGCGCGCCAGGTAGGGGAGCTCGTCGCCGATGGCGACGTCGCCCCAGGGGCCGAAGCCGCTCTCAAAGCTGTTGCGGAATTCCCCGTGGCTCAGCGTATAGGCCACCCGGACCGGCAGGCCGAACCCGAGTTCCAGCGCTTCCCGCAGGTCCCAGCGCAGCGAGGCCTCCATTCCGCGAACCAGCGCCCGTCCGCCGTTAAACAGCCTCCCGGTCCCTGAGCCGCCGGCTGAAAGAGTGTCCCTTCCCAGCAAGTTGCTGTAGCGATTCATGAATCCCAAGGCTTCCAGATGGAATTCGCGAGTCCCGTATCGCGCCCCGAATTCGTAATTCAGACTGCGTTCCGCCTCCGTGTCTTCAGTCGATCCAGGCCCGGGCGGCGAAAACCCTTTGTGAACGCCGCCGAAAAGGTTCAGCTTCGGCGCGGCCTCCACCTGGACGCCCACTCCAGGTATGAACACGTCCAGCCGGTTGGTTCGAATGGCGGTGGGTGCGCTGCGTTCTGGATCGGTTCCCGAGAAGTCCGTACGCGCCAGCTTCATGTTTTCGTACCGTAGACCCGGCACGATTTTCAAGCGATTCCAGCGGATCGTGTCCTGCACGAAAAAAGCCCAGGCAGAAGCGTCGTTGATCCGGTTGGACTGGCTGCCTGGCGCTCCTCGCGAGGTCAGCGCCATGCGCCCGCCGACCATTTGAAAGCCGTCCTCATGCTGGAAGCGGTCTTCCTGGTCTTCGTGGTACCGAAATCCGACCTCCAGCAAGTTGCGCGTCCGGCCGCCGTTCCAGTCCAGGCCCAGAACCGACTGCACGCCCTGGGAGTAATAGGAGCGATTGTTCGCGCGGACCATTAACGCGTCGGCCTCGCTGTCCGCTCCTTTGAAAATGGAGATTTCATCGGCGAAATGATCCGGATTCCGGAAGACTCCGGAAATGCCGCGTCCTCTCACGCTGTCGAGCTTGTACCAGTTGCGAGTGAAGTTGTTGCGGTAGATCGTGGTCGTCACATCCATTCTTGCGGCAACCAACATGAAGTGACGAACTTGAAACTGCTCGTGGCCCGATCGAAAAACGTCCTCCTGGGAAGCGGCGTAGCGCCTCAGAGGAGTCCTCCTGAAATCTTCGTCGGTCAGCCCCAGATAGGTCTCATTCGAAACCTGATCGTTCTTTCCAAACTTAAACTCGACCTGTTGGTACCGTCGAGACGTCGGATCGGTATTGAGGCGGAACTTGAATAAATAGTCCTCCACTCGAAAGCCCGTGTCTCCGCCGCCGTCCAACGCCTTGAAGCCGTCGTTGCCGATCTGGTAAGTTTCGGCCAGCCACCCGAAGTGCCGGTAGGAGTCCCCGACGTTTACGTACAGATTCCGAGTGTCGTAAGATCCGAAAGCAAGATCCCCCTCCACCTGAAAGTCGTCGGGAATGGGCGTTGAAATCAAGTTCAATGCCCCGCCGTGCGTATACGGCCCGTACTTGATCTGGCTGGAGCCCTTTCGCACCTCGATTCCCTTCATGCGGGCCGCCACCGGGAAGAAATAGGCCGCCGGCGCGGCGTAGGGCGCCGGGGCGATCAGGACGCCGTCCTCCATCAGTGTGATGTTGGCGCTTCTATCGACTCCAGTGCCCCGCATGCCGATGTTGGGCCTCAAACCGAATCCGTCCTCTTCCTGAATGTTGATTCCCGGAATCTGTCGCAGGCGCCGATGGATGTCGCCGAAGGCGACAAATTGACGGTCCATTTCGGTCTTTCCGAGGTAGTGAGCGGAACCCGGAATCTGATCTGCGCCGCTGGGGTCGGCCACCACCATGACTCGCTCGTGAATCTTCACTTGCGGATCCAGAGGAAGGACGATTTCGATCTCAAGCGTCTCGCCGCCCTCCAACCGGACCTCCCTCTCCACGGAACGGAAACCCAACTTGTAGGCGGAAATGCGATAGAGTCCCGGAACCAGCCCAGGGAATCGAAATGCGCCATCTGCGCCAGCCACGGAGGTTTCCTGGTAATCGCTTTCAAGGCCGGTCGCCACAACGATTGAGTCGTCCGAGCCGCCTCGAGCCGTTGCAACGATTTTCCCGAGGACCGCCGCCGTGTCGTCTGGGCCTTCCGAAAACGCAAATACCAAAGGGCCGGCGAACAAAAAAAGCTGTATAC
>DATKAT010000263.1:0-15682 GCA_035514675.1 Acidobacteriota bacterium
GCCAGCCGGCGAAGGCCGTTTCGGTCCAGATTCTCAACCCGCCGGGCCAGTACGTTGACGCCGGCGATCCGTTGCGCTTCGCTCTCCACGTCTCCGCTCCGGCCCTTCGCCAGTTGAAGCTCCAGCTCGGCGGCTTTTCTCTGGGCATCCTTCAACTCCCGCGACATTTTCTCGATCGCTTCCGAGAGCTGATCCCGGCCGACGCGAAGTTCCCGCGTCAGCTGGTGAAGGATGCGGTCGTCCTCGATCATCCGTTGAACGGCTTTCTGGGAAGTGACGGCTTCGAGCCTTCGAACTCCGGCGGAGATGCTGCCTTCGCCGACGATTTTGAAGACGCCTACGTCTCCGGTTCGATCGACATGCGTGCCGCCGCACAGCTCGAGACTGAAACCGGGGATCCGGACGACTCGGACCCGATCGCGGTACTTTTCTCCAAACAGAGCCATGGCGCCTTCGCGAATGGCGTCGTCCAGATTTCGGATCTCCCATTCCACGGGAAGATTTTCTTGAATTTTGGAATTGACGGTTTCTTCCAGCTCCCGCAGCTCGCTGGGCGACAGAGGTTGGAAATGAGTGAAATCGAAGCGAAGCCGATCGGGCGCCACCAGCGAGCCGGCCTGCTTTACATGCTCTCCCAGCAACTGTCTCAAAGCCGCATGCAACAGGTGGGTTGCGGTATGGTTGCTCTCCGTCCATCGTCGTCGGGATCGCGACACCGTAGATCGGACGGCGTCGCCGACGCGCAGGCTTCCCTTCAAAACGCGCACGCGATGCAACTGCAAGGCCCCGGTCGGAGAAAAGACATCCTCCACTTCGGCGTGCGCGCCCGCGTTCGCCATCAATCCCGTATCGGCCACTTGGCCACCCGCTTCTGCGTAAAAGGGAGTCCGGCTCAGAACCATCTCCCCGGTTTGTCCCTCTGAAAGCTGATCGACTGGCTCCTGGTCGCACAGGAGCGCCAGCACTTGGCCCTCCACGTCGGCGAGATCTTCGTAACCTGTAAACTCCGTTTCCAGGCCCTTTCGGCTCAATTCGGCGTACGCGGCCGGCACCGTCCGCTCCGCACCCTTCCAACTGGCGCGAGCGCGCTGACGCTGCTTTTCCAGAGCCTCCTCAAACCCCTTTTCGTCCAGTTCGAACCCCCGTTCCTGACAGATCTCCCGCGCCAGATCCAGAGGGAAGCCGAACGTATCGTACAGGCGAAACAGATCCTCGCCGGATACGCGGCGGACTCCCGTTTGATCCAGCTTTGCGAAGATCTCGTCCAGCAACGTCGTCCCGTGTGCCAGAGTGGCTCCAAAGCGTTCCTCCTCGCTCCGGACGATGCGGGCGGCGTATTCGCGGCTTTTCTCCAGATCCGGAAAGGCCTTCTTCATCAGTTCCGCAACCAGAGCGGCCATCGAAAACAGAAACGGCTCCTCTTTTCCGAGCATTTTTCCGTGTCGGATCGCGCGGCGCAGAATTTTCCTCAACACGTAGCCCCGACCTTCGTTCCCGGGAACGATTCCGTCGGAGATCAAGAACATGGCCGCCCGACTGTGATCGGCCAAAATTCGCAGGCTGACGTCTGCGGACTCGCTGCGGCCGTACCGGACGCCGGTCAGCGATTCGGCCTCCTGAATCAGCGGCCGAAACAGGTCGGTCTCGTAATTGCTGGCCACGCCCTGCAAGATGCAGCTGATGCGCTCCAGCCCCATCCCGGTGTCGATGGAAGGGGAGGGGAGCGGCGTCATCTCGCCCGTCGCGCTTCGATTGAACTGCATGAAGACCAGATTCCAGATCTCTACGAATCGGTCCGAATCGGCTCCGAAAGGGCTGTCCGAATCTCCCAGGCGATCGCCCATGTCGTAGTGGATTTCAGAGCAGGGGCCGCAGGGCCCGGTTTCGCCCATGGCCCAGAAGTTTTCCTCCTCCCCGCACCGCACCAGTCGCTGCTGGGAAATTCCGATATGCCGGCTCCATAAGTCGTAGGCTTCTTCATCGTCCTGGAAGACCGTAACGATCAGTCTTTCCTCGTTCAGTCGGTAGATTCGCGTGCACAGCTCCCAGGCGAATTCGATCGCTTCCTTCTTGAAGTAGTCTCCGAAGGAAAAATTGCCGAGCATCTCGAAAAAAGTGTGGTGGCGGGGAGTGCGTCCGACCGTTTCCAGATCGTTGTGCTTGCCGCTGACCCGCATGCATTTCTGACTCGAAACCGCCCGCGCGTAGTCACGCGAGTCGATTCCGAGAAATACGTCTTTGAACTGGTTCATGCCGGCGTTGGTAAACAGCAGCGTCGGGTCGTCCTTCGGTATCAGGGAACTGCTCTGCACTCTGCGATGTCCCCGATCCTCAAAGAATTTCAAGAACGCTTCTCTGGCTTCGTTTGATGTCATTTCACCCCATTGTACTGATTTGACGGTCGCGCGTTTCGCCAGCCGCGAACGCGGTCCCCGGGCAGCGTCTTTTCTTGGGAGGCCGAAGCGCCGGCGGTGCGGGTTTGCGCGAGCCGCCCTATTCCCGCCAGTTCAGATTTCTGAAATAGGGCGCCAGCTCCCTTCGAGCCGCTGCGCCTGGAAATCCCCTGCGGACGCAGGCGTCATACAGCTTTTTGAGCTGGGCGGGGGTCTTTGGGGGGCCCCGGCGGCCTACGCGAAGGGCGATCCAAGCCTGTAGGGCCTCCGCCTCGGCTGTCTCGCACTCCAGATCCGCAAGCGTTCGCCGAACGATCGCGTCGGAAATCCCCCTGCGCTTCAGGTCCAGCAGTATGGCCCGATCGCTCCAATGCTTGCGGCGGCGCTCTTGAGCTAGACCGGCGGCGAACTTCCAGTCGTCAAGGTAGCCGTCGTCTCGCAGCCGGTTCAGAACGTCCGCCACCTGTTGGGCGCCCCCCTGAAGCTTGCGCCGCAACTCGAGCCGACTGTGCGGTCGGCGCGCCAGAAGACGCAGAGCACGTTCGTATAAATGAGACGACTCGCTCACACGGCCTCGGATGAACTGACGATCCCCTCCATTTTCAGGCGCATGTCTTCTGGAGAAGTGGCGTTTTTCAGCGCATCCTCGGCCGATATGAGACCATCCTGAAAATGACGCAGAATGGATTGATCGAAGGTCTGCATCCCGTATTGCGAGTGTCCTTTCTCCAGCGCCTGGAGGATTTCTTTGGTCCGCTCCTGCTGGAGCAGAAGGGAGTGGATCAGTTCTGTGTTGCGCAGGATTTCGACGGCTGGAATGCGTCGACCCGAAACGCTGCTTTTGATCAGGCGGATGGAAACGATCGCCCTCAGGACGGAAGCGAAGCGGGCGCGAATATCCTGCTGCAGATTCGGCGGAAACATCGAAATCACCCGGCGAATCGTGTCGACCGAGTCGGCCGTGTGCAGCGTGCTCATCACCAGATGACCGGTCTCGGCCGCCTGCATGGCGGTGGTGACCGTTTCCAGATCCCGCATTTCTCCGACCATAATGACGTCCGGGTCCTGGCGCAGCGCCGCACGCAGCGCGGAGGCGAAATCGATGGTGTCGGAGGCGATCTCCCTCTGGGTGATCAGCGCCCGGTCGTCTTCGAAGAGAAACTCGATGGGGTCCTCAATCGTCAGGATGTGACAGCGCCGCGTGGAATTGATGTGCTGCAGCATCGCCGCAAGCGTCGTGGATTTGCCGGCGCCGCTGATGCCCGTCACCAGAATCATCCCTCGCGTCGCATCGGCGATCTCACGCAGAATCGACGGCAAATGGAGATCCTCCATCTGACGGTCCTCCTTGACGATCGATCGCAGGACCATCGAGACCGAACCCCTCTGCTGGAAGATGGCCAGCCGAAACCGGCCGATCCCCTCCACTCCGAAGGAAACGTCGATTTCGGACTTCTTGGCCAGAATTTCGCGCTGGCGGCTGTTTAAAAGGCGACGAGCCAGATCGACCGTCTCCTCGCGGGAAAAGATTTCGGCCCCCTCGTACGGGGCGAGTTCCCCTTCGATCCGAAAATAGGGCGCGGCGCCGGCTTTGATATGCACGTCGGAGGCTTTCCGTTCAACCGCGATTCTGAGCAGTTCCTTCAGTTCGATCATCTTGAAAGCGCGGGCTCGCCTTCCGCGCCGGCCGCTTCCATTCCACCCCTGACAGCCGTCGCCCCAAAAGACGGGCCGGCGCAGACGTGGAGGGATTTCTGCGACCGCGAGGCCGGCTTGCCCGCTGCGTCAGACCGGTTCTACCGGACCGAGGCCTCGGCATAAACGGCGGTCATCCAACGAAACCTGTCTTCAACCCGACCCTCCACGTAATTGAAAAAGTCGGTCTGCAGTTGAGCCGTCACCGGTCCCCTCTTCTCGTCTCCGATGGGGATTCGGTCGACCGACCGCACCGGAGTGATTTCGGCGGCCGTTCCGGTCATAAAAATCTCATCGGCCAAGTACAGCATTTCCCTCGGGATGCGCTGCTCGACAACCTCCAACCCGCGCTCGGCCGCCAGCGTCATGACGCTTTCCCGGGTGATGCCGGGCAAGATGGCGTTCCCAACGGGAGGCGTCAGAATCCTGCCGTTGCGCACGAGAAAAACATTCTCGCCGCTTCCCTCGCTGATAAAACCGTCCGGGTCGAGGGCGATGCCTTCCGAGAAGCCGTTCAGAACGGCCTCCATTTTGATCAGCCCGCTGTTCAGATAGTTGCCCGACGCCTTGGCCAGAGTCGGATACGTGTTGGCGGCCGCCCGCGTCCAACTGGAGACGCAGACGTCCACGCCTCGATCCAACGCCTCTTCTCCGAGGTACTTTCCCCATTCCCAGGTCAGAATGAAGCATTCGACGGGGTTTTTCAGCGGATTGACGCCGATCGGCCCCACGCCTCGGAATGCGAGGGGGCGAATGTAGCATTGTTCCAATTCGTTGGCCCGAATCGTTTCCAGCGTCGCCTTTTCGAACTCCTCGAGACTGTAGGGGAGCTCCATCCGATAGATCTTGCAAGAGTTCAGAAGACGCTGCAGATGCTCGCGGAGTCGAAAGACTTCGGAGCCGCGAGTCGTCCTGTAGCAGCGGATTCCCTCAAAACAGCCGGTGCCGTAATGAATCACGTGCGACATGACGTGAACGGTCGCGCGCTCCCAGTCGATGACCTTGCCGTTGCGCCACACCTTCTTTGCAGAGATCATGCAGTCAGCATAGATTTGAACGGTATCCAAGTCAATCCGCCGTCGCCCGGCCGGACCGGAATGATCTGAGTCGAGGCGCCGGCGATCGATCTCGCAAGGCATGGTTGCCTGCCAATCGGATGCCTCGGCCGTCAGGGAATCCCCGTGGCAGGAGAGTCCGTCGGAGGGGGCTGGGAGGCGGTGGGCGCGTCGCCGCCGACTGCGTAGTATCCTTTTCGGGCCCGGACCTTGTAGCCCTTCTCGCGGGCCGCATCCAGTTGAACGTCGATCCGGCGCCACTCTCCGTCTCGCGAGGAATTGCTGGATACGTAGGAGATGCGGTACTGATTCTTCAGTTCGTGGGCGATTTCCTCAAAGACGGAATCAAGTTCGTCGATCCGCTGCGGAAAAAACGTCCTTCCTCCTGTCACCTCGGCAACCTCGGTCAGACTCTTCTGGACTTTGTCGCGTTCCGATCGGAAAAGCCCGAAGAAGCCCCCCCGTTCGTTCAGGTCCTCATCCAAAAAAGCCACCACGAATACTTGAACTTCCGATTCCTGCACCTTCGCCACGGCTTCGTCCTGGCGATAGAAGCTGTCTTTGTCCTCTCCGTCGGTGAAAAGGATAATGACTTTTTTCGGTTCGTTCCCCGCTGCGGCCTCCTCGACCGACAGATACAGGGCGTCCCAGAGCGCCGTACCCCCTCGCGGAATCAGATTGCCGACCGCGTCGCGAATGTCCTCCACTTCCGGCGTAAAGCCTTCCACCTGTTCGACTCGATGATCGAATCGAATCAGGAACAGCTCGTTCTGAGGATTATTTTGATCCAGAAAAAGCCCCACCGCCTGTTCCACCTGCTGGATCTTGTTTCTCATGCTTCCGCTGGTGTCTATCACCAGCCCGATCGTGGAGGGAACCTCGGTTTGAGCGAAGGAAGTGACGTCTTGTTCGACGCGGTCCTCGTATATCCGGAATTCGTCCCGGGTCAGCCCCGAGACGAGCTGGCCGCGTTCGTCGACTACCGAGGCAAAGACGACGATCTGATCGACGCTGGCCCGAAATCGGGGAGGCGCGGATCGCTGCCAAGCAGCCCAGGCGTCCGCCAGGAAAAGGACTGCGAGGGCGGCGCAGAAAGCCAATCTGTGCATGGCGTTCATTGGGGAAACTCGCGATTCTTGGGAGCGAAGTAGCCTTCTCTTGCGCGCACGCTCAAGCGCGGCAGACCTTCCGGAGGATCCAGCTGAACCCGCAATTTGCGCCATTCGCCCTGAAATTCGCGGTCAGTGGGTATGTAGCCAAGCAGGTACTGGTTGCGCAGTTCCGTGTGGATCAGATCGACGAAATAGTCGAGCTGCTTGAAATTGTGCGGGAAAAATGCGCGTCCTCCGGTCAGCCGCACGATTTCGCTGATGATCCCGCGGCCGTAGCCCAATTGGCCCCTTTCGCCGATGACGTAAATCTGAGTGTCGCCTTCCTTGACAGCTTCCCGAATCTCGCTGAAGGTATAGCGGCTGCTGTTGTCTTCGCCGTCGGTGATGACGATCAAGGCCTTCTTTTCGTGACCTGCGGCCTTGATCTTCTCCAGTCCGAGATAGACGGCGTCGTACAGGGCGGTTCTGCCTCGCGGATTCGCAAAAGTCGCCTGGTTCTGAATGGTCTCCCCGCGCGAGGTGAAATCCTGCAAAATCGTCGCCCGCTCATTGAAAGTCAACAGAAAGTACTCGTCCTGCTGGTCCCCCTGCTCCAGGAAACGAACGATCGACGTGCGCGCGCTCAGCATGTGATGCTTCATCGACCCGCTGGCATCCAGGATCAGCCCGACGCTGACCGGCGACTGGTCGTTGGAAAAATGCGTAATCGTCTGCTCGATCCGCTCTTCGAAGACTTTGAAGTGATCCCGATCCAGGCCCACTACATAACGGTTCAGCGGATCGGTGACTGTAACCCGCACCACCACAGTGTCCACGCCCACTCTGAAACTGGGGGGACGATCCCGTCCTTGTGTGAAGATCAACAGGTGAGAAAGAATCAGCAGCAGCGAGGGGATCGCAACTCTGGTCATAGCAAACTTATATTTTACCGCATCCGGCGAGAATTTCAATTAAACTTGCCCCCGGCCGCCCGAAAATGGCGTCGCTACGGCGCTGAAGGAATCAAAGCAGGGGCTTGGGAGCCAGCGTCTGCCCGCCCCGGCGCCCGTCGAGGCCCGGCCCATGCAATCCTGTCTGTCATCCGACCGCGGAATTTGATTGGAGGAAGACTTCGGAGTGACGCCGCATTTCCGACGCGTCGGCGGCTGTGAGCGCAGTGCGGATCAGTTGTTCTCGACGTCCCCGACCTGCTCGAAGTAGTCCGGCGACACCAGAACGTCGCGCGGTCTGGTTCCCTCGGCCGTTCCCACAAGGCCTTCGTGCTCCATCATGTCCAGGAGCCGGGCCGCGCGCCCGTACCCGATGCGGAAGCGACGCTGGAGCAGGGAAGTGGACGCTCTGCCGGTTTCCACGACGAAACGCGCAGCTTCCGGATAGTAATCGTCTTCCATGTCTTCGACCGCCAGCAGCGCGCCGTCGTCGCCCGCCTCCTCCGAAACTCCTTCCAGAACGTCTTCCCTGTAGTCGGGGGCGGCCTGGCTCTTCAGAAACCGCGTAATGCCGGCGATCTCCTTTTCACTGACGTAGGCGCCGTGGATTCGAACGAGCCGGGAGGTTCCCGGCGAAAGAAACAGCATGTCCCCCATGCCGAGCAGCTGCTGCGCGCCGTTTCCGTCCAAAATGGTGCGCGAGTCGATCTTCGACGACACGCGAAATGAGATGCGGCATGGAAAATTCGACTTGATCAGGCCGGTCAATACGTCGACCGAAGGGCGCTGCGTGGCCAGGATCAGATGAATGCCGACGGCCCTGGCCATCTGCGCCAGTCGGGTCAGAGCGTATTCGACCTCCTTGCCGGAGGTCATGATCAGATCGGCCAGCTCGTCGACGATGATGACGATCAGGGGAAGGCGCTCCAGCGCCTCCGCCTGGTCGTCCCCCCTTCCGCCGGAATCGACCAGCTGATTGAACTGATCGATGTTCCGTACGCCCTGCCGGGCCAGGATGCGGTAGCGATCCTCCATTTCCCGCACCGCCCAGTTCAAAGCGTTGGCCGCCTTTTTCGGGTCGGTGACGATCGGCGTCAGCAGGTGCGGGATGTCTTCGTAGACTCCCAGCTCCAGCCTCTTGGGATCGACCATGATGAAGCGGACTTCGCGCGGGGTCGCCTTGTACAGAATCGAACAGACCATACAGTTCAGTCCGACGCTCTTGCCGGTCCCCGTGGCGCCGGCGATCAGCAGGTGCGGCATCCGAGTCAGATCGGCGCAGTGGTTGCTCCCGTTGATGAGCTGTCCCAGGGCCAACGTCAGACGGCCGTCCGACTGTTGAAATGAGGCGGAAGCCAGAACCTCCCGCAAAAAGATCACTCGCCTTTCCGGATTGGGAACTTCAATTCCAACGGTATTCTTGCCCGGAATGCGATCGATTCGAATCGATTCGGCCCTGAGCGCCAGGCATAAATCGTCGGCTAGATTGGTGATGCGGCTGTATTTGACGCCCGGATCGGGCTTGAATTCGAAGGTGGTGACTACGGGTCCCGGATGAATCTGAATGACGCGCCCTCTGACGTCGAACTCCTCGCATTTTTCCGTCAACCGCTGAGCGCGCTCGATCAGCTGCTCTTCATTGACGTCCGCCTCGCCCAGCGGCTGCTGCAGAAAGTCCAGGCTGGGCAGCTGGATCGCCTTGCCGGAATCGGGCCGGACCGAGTGCGGACTGGACCATTCGGAGGATGCCTTCTGGCCGCGCCGCTGGGGATGCGCCACCACCGGAGCGGCAGCTTCCTGGTCGATCCCCAGCTCGGCCTCCTGCCGCCGAATGGGAACGGCATCGACTGGACGGGCGCTCCTCTCCAGCACGATCTTTCGCGGAAGCGCCTGCGTCAGCACCGATTTCTTCTCCCGACGGAGCCGCCGCAGCTCCTTTCGATTCATCCGGCCCACGCGCCAGACGGCGAGGCGCGCGCAGAGATTCCGGATCGGAGTCCAGCGCAACCCTTCCAGCCGCCGCAGCGCCGCATCGATCGACAGGCGGGTCGTCGCCGTCAGCGAAAGGATCAACAGCGTCGCCGTCACCAACAGCGCTCCCAGAGGGTTCAGATGAGTCTGCAGGAGCTCCGCCAGCAAGATCCCCAGCACTCCGCCCGCCGAAAAGTTTACGGAGTCCGGAAGGGAAATCGCAAGAATCGAAAGGCCGGTAGACAAAGAAGAGACCATGGCGGCAAACGCCGCCAGTTTGAGGATGGGATGCTCGACGGCCCGCCGACGCACCAGCCGGTAGCCCACGAAGAGAAGCGGCAAAGGGAGCAGCAATGCCGGAACGCCCGCGAAATGGAACAGAAGGTCGGAGATCCATGCGCCCACCCGGCCGACTGCATTGACGTATTCGGTACGGAATGAAGACGCGCTCAGCGAGGAATCCAGCGAATGATAGGTCACCAGGGACAGCGTCAGCAGAACCGACGCCGCCAGCAGGACCAGACCGGCGACTTCGTTGGCTTTGCTCTTCGGGTGGGCGGACATGGTCGGGATTTTAACAGGCGGGACGGACACCAAAACGGACCCCGCAAGGGAAAACGCCTGCTAGCCCGGATCTTGCATGCGGGTCCGTCGCGAGGCGTCGGAGAGCGGCGTGGATGCAAGGCGCGCGACGAAGGCCCGCGCAGTCGTACTCGTGCAGTACGTCGAGCAGGCCGAGGAGCGGCAACGAAGTAGACGCGCCGCTATCCGGCGCCGCAGTAGGAGGCGTGTGAGAAATGCGGGCTAGTGTCCTGAGTCAGAAGTTCGTCGCAATACACAGGGTGGCGAGGCGCTCGGCCGACTGTCGACGAACTTCCGACTCAGGCCGCTAGATCTCGATCGCCACCGGGATGATGATGGGGCGTTTGCCGGTCTTGCGGCGAATGAACTTTTGCAGGTCCTTGCGCAGCACGTCGCCCAGAACGTCCTGATCCTGCTTGATCTCGATTGCAGTGCCCTCGACGATCCGCACTACCTCCTCCTTCAGAGCCTCAATCAGATTTTCCGACTCTTCCATCAGGACGAAGCCTCGCGAGACCAGCTCCGGTTCGCCGATCAGATCTCCGGTCAAGCGATCCATCCGAAGCATGGCGACCAGGAAGCCGTCCTCGCTCAGGAAACGACGCTCGCGCAGCACCAATTCGTGGACTTCTTCCAGGACGCCCTCGTCGATGAATCTCCTTCCAAGCGATACCTTGTCGACAACCTCAGCCTTCTTCGGCCCGACGCGAAGAACGTCGCCGTTTTCCACCAGCAACACCCGGTCCTCCGGGATGCCTTGCGCCTCCGCCAGCCAACAGTGAGTTTTCAGATTGCGATACTCTCCGTGAATGGGGATGAAGAAGCGCGGGCGGATCAAGTTGATCATCAGCTTCAGGTCGTCGCTGAACCCGTGGCCGGAGGCGTGTACTGGGGAATGGTTGACGTCGTAGACGCGGGCGCCGCGTCGGTAAATGTGATTGATCATGTTCGAGATGGCCTTCTCATTTCCCGGAATGATCCGGGCCGAATGAATGACCATGTCGCCCTCTTCGATCCCCAGGTTGCGAAACTGATTGATGGAAAGCCGGCTCAAGGCGGCCATCGGTTCTCCCTGACTGCCTGTAGCCAGAATCAGGATCTCTTCGGGGCGGTGGTTTTTCACGTCGCCGACGTTGATGATCCGATCGGCCGGCGCCTTTAAATGACCGCATTCGGTGGCAATGCGAATATTGCTGACGATGCTGCGGCCGACGGGCACGACGAAGCGGTCGAGCTCCAGCGCCAGGTCAAGCAGGATCTGGATGCGGCTGATGCTGCTGGAAAACGTGGTGGCGATGATCTTGGCTCGAGCTTTTCGAAACAGATTGCGCAGCGGTTCGTAAACGGAACGCTCCGAAGGGGCCAGACCCGGGACCGTGCTGTTTGTGCTGTCGGAAAATAGAGCCAGCACGCCTTCCTCCCCATAGGCCGCCAGTCGGTGGATGTCGGTGAGTTTCTGGTCGACGGGAGCCTGGTCGAATTTAAAGTCGCCGCTCCAGAGAACGACCCCGACCGGCGTCCTGACTGCGAACGCGAAACTGTCCGGGAAGGAATGCGTTACATGCAGGGGCTCGATCTGGAAGGGGCCCGCCTGAACCGTTTCCCTGGCCCGCAGCTCGTGAAGCGCCGGTTTGGCGGGCAGGGAACGCTCCTCAAGCTTGCCTTTGATCAAGGCCAGCGTCAGGCTGCTGCCGTAAACGGGAAGGGGCGTCCGGTCGATGATGTAGGGAATCGATCCGATGTGATCTTCGTGTCCATGGGTCAGAAAGATTCCGCGGATTCGTTCGCTGTTCTCTTGAAAGAACGCGATGTCGGGAACGATGACGTTGACGCCCAGCTCCGTCCCCAGGTCTCTGCGGGGAAACGCCATCCCCGCGTCGATCACAATCATGTCGTCCCCGAAACGGAGGGCCGTGCAGTTCATTCCGAACTCGCCCAGCCCCCCAATTACGATGATCTCTAGATGGTCGCTCATTTCCGCTTTCGACTCCCTTCGCCAGCCGAACTCATCAAATTCGCCATGGCAAGAAACTGTTTGAATTCCACTTGCTCCGGCCGCATCCCCGGATCCACTTTCGCCCCCTCCAACATCGCCTTTCGAATTGGCTCCGATGATACAAGGGCCTTGAGATTATTCCAAATCGTCTTGCGGCGTTGCCGAAAGGCCGCGCTGATCAGGGTCTCGAAACTTTCGCGCACGGCGACGGGCGGCAGCTTCGACCTGGGCGACAGTCGCAGAACGTGAGATTGCACCTTCGGCGAGGGGCGAAAGGCGCCGGCCGGAACGTCGAATCCGGCTTCGACTCGGAAATACAGGCCCAGCAAGAGGGTCAGATATCCGTAATCCCGACCGCCCCGATCGGCCAGGATCCGTTCGGCCACTTCTTTCTGCACCATGAAGGTCGCCCGCTGAAACCGTTTCGTCATTTGCGTCATCCTGATTAAAAGCCGAGTGGAGATGTTGTACGGCAGGTTGCCGACGAACTTGACGGGCTCTTCCGGTAGGATGGCCTCCCAGTCGGCTTGGAGGACGTCCTGGCGGTGCAGACGAAAACGCCCGCATCGGAGGTCCTCGCGAAAGCGTCGCCGGAGTCGGTCGACCAGGTCGCCGTCGAGTTCAATCGCGACGACGCGGCGACACGATTTCAACAGTTCGGCCGTCAACACGCCCTTGCCGGGCCCGATTTCACAGACGAAGTCGCTCGGCTGCAGATCGGCCAGAGCGATGATGCGTCGGACGTATCGGGGGTCGGTCAGAAAGTTCTGACCCAGCGACTTCTTGGCGCGATAGGCTCCTTCCAAGTTGGAGCCTATGTTAGCATAAATGTTGATGTTACAGGCTTTAGCTGGAGGTATTTTAGTATGAGCGAATTGATTAGAGAAGTGACGGACGATTCCTTTGAGCGGGATGTGCTGAAAGCTGACCGGCCGGTGCTGGTCGATTTCTGGGCGGCCTGGTGCGCTCCCTGCCGCATGCTGGCGCCGACGATCGAGCAAATCGCGCAAGACTTCGAAGGGAAGGCGCAAGTGGTTAAACTCGATGTCGACGACAATGCCGTCACGTCGGCCCGCTTCAACATCAAAGGGATTCCGACGCTTCTGCTTTTCAAGGACGGGGAGGTCAAGGACCAGGTGGTGGGGGCCACCTCGCGCGAAAATATCGCCCGGATGATCAACAATCAGCTGTAAAGAGGCGGAGCATCAATTCGGGCTGCTTCCCATCGCAAGTGGGTTCGGCTCGCGCGTCGAGCCCATTTGCTCTTTTTTTGAATCCACAGTCGGTCGCAGAGCGGGATCGCATGTCAAACGCAGTGGTCGTCGGCACACAATGGGGGGACGAGGGGAAGGGGAAGATCGTCGACCTGCTCATGGACCGGTTCGATATCGTCGCCCGCTACCAGGGGGGCCATAACGCCGGGCACACCGTCATCATCGACGGGCGCAAATACGTGCTCCATTTGATCCCCTCCGGAGTGCTTCGCCCCGACAAGGTCTGCGTCATCGGCAACGGCGTCGTGGTGGACCCCTTCGCGCTGCTGGAAGAAGCCGAAATGCTGCAGGAGTTCGCATTGAATGGGCGACTACTGGTCAGCAATCGGGCCCACTTGATTCTGCCGTATCACCGGGCTCTGGAGGCCGCCGAGGAAAGTCGACTGGCCGAGGGCCAGATCGGGACCACGCTGCGCGGCATCGGCCCCTGCTACGAAGACAAAATGGCCCGCCGAGGCGTTCGTCTCGCGGAACTCTTTTCGCCTGAGACTTTTCGGGCGAAGGTGGAGTCCAATGTCGAGTTCGCCAATCGGATTCTGTCGAAAGTCTACGGCGCGCCTGCGCTGGAAGCGGACCGAATCGTCGACTCTTATCTGGCGATTTCCGACCGGATCCGCCCTTTCGCGGCCGATACGGCGGAATATCTTGGAGGCGCCGTTCGGAACGGTCGAAGCGTCCTGTTTGAAGGCGCGCAGGGAGCCTTGCTGGACGTCGATCACGGCACCTACCCCTTTGTGACTTCCTCCAACGCCACAGCGGGCGGCGCCTGCACCGGCGCCGGCGTAGGGCCGGGCGCGATCGACGGCGTCATCGGGATCAGCAAGGCCTACACGACACGGGTTGGCGCAGGACCCTTCCCAACCGAGCTGGCCGACAGGTTGGGAGAACTGATTCGAGCCCGCGGGGCCGAGTTCGGCGCCTCCACCGGCCGTCCCCGGCGCTGCGGATGGTTTGACGCCGCAGTCGTTCGCTACTCCGGGCTGATCAACGGCCTGGACACGCTGGCGATTACCAAGCTCGATGTCCTGGACGAATTGGATGAAATTCAAGTCTGCATCGGGTACCGGAATCGGGGGAAGCGCCTCGATTCTTTCCCTGCGGGGATCGAGGAGCTGCGGCAGGTCGAGCCGATTTACGAAACGCTTCCCGGGTGGAAGTCCGACACCTCGCAGGTCCGTCGACTCGAGGACCTGCCGTCTGCAGCCCGTCTGTACTTGCAGCGACTTGCCGAACTTGCGGAGGTCGAAGTTTCCATTATTTCCACGGGACCCGATCGAAAGGAAACCGTGATCCTTGAAGAGAGTCCGCAACTGCGCCGGATCCTAGGGAAATAGTCCGAACCTAACCCTTGGGCGCCCCCCTGTCGTTTGAACTGAGAAGCTTTCGCGCTATACTGGGATCATCCATAAAATCAAGGATTTGAGCGATCATTACAGGAATGACTGAAGAAGGAGGAATTATGACCTTTCAATTACCCGACCTGCCCTATGCGCCCGACGCTCTGGAGCCTCATATCGACCGCCGAACCATGGAGATCCATCACGGAAAGCACCACGCAGCGTATGTCAGCAATCTGAACAAGGCGCTGGAGTCCGCGCCCGATCTGCAGACCCGAAGCCTGGAGCAGCTGCTGGCGAGCAATTGCGCCGGCGTTCCGGAGAAGATCCGCACCGCCGTTCGGAACAATGGAGGCGGACACGCCAATCATTCGTTGTTCTGGAAGCTGATGGCTCCGAATGGCGGAGGCCGTCCCGAGGGGGCATTGGCTGCGGCAATCAACCAGGCTTTCGGCGGGTTGGAAAAATTCCAGGAAGAATTCGCCGCCGCCGCCGTCGGACGATTCGGCTCCGGCTGGGCATGGCTGGTGAAGACCGGAGCGGGCGTTATCGAGATCTACTCGACCGCCAACCAGGACAGCCCGCTGATGGAAGGCAAGAAGCCGATTCTCGGCCTGGACGTGTGGGAGCACGCGTACTACCTGCATTATCAGAATCGACGCCCCGACTACATCAAGGCCTGGTGGAACGTCGTCAACTGGGCGGCTGCGGCCGAGCAATTCGAAGGCTAAACGGGGGGTCGCGAACGGAGAATCTCTACTATGCGAACGCACGTGAATCGACCGTTTTCAGGACGCAAGGCCCTTGCCTTTTTGCGATCCGGAACGGTTGCCCTCCTCGCGGGGCCGGCCCTCTGGGTTCTGTTCCTACTGTGCGCTCCGCTGCCGGGCCAGTCCGCCCAGGAAACTCGGGCCCTGCAGCCCGGCGAGATGGCCCCCTCGGGCGTCCGGTTTCAAACTCTTGACGGCGGAACGTTCGAGCTTTCCAGGCTGATCTCCGACTCGCCGGTCGCGCTGGTTTTCTTCCGAGGAGGATGGTGACCGTACTGCACGGCGCAACTCGTGGAGTTGCAAAAGGTTCAGCAGGAACTTCGGGAACTTGGCTTTGCCCTCATCGCGGTCAGCGGAGATACAGAGGCCGGTCTGCAGAGCGCGGTTAGCGAGGCGGAGCTCGATTTCACGATCCTTCGGGATCCGGATCTGGCGGCGGCCGAACGGTTTGGAATCGTGTTTGAGTTGGATTCGGAAACTGCGAATCGTTACGCTGGGGCGGGGATTTCCTTGCCCGACGGGCGGCTGCCCGTGCCGGCGGTCTTCTTGATCGACCGCTCCGGGAGGA
>DATKAT010000264.1:0-3629 GCA_035514675.1 Acidobacteriota bacterium
GCCCGCGGGATCCGCTCGCGCGACCAGGTCCGCAGCTACCTGCTGGAGCGGATTGAAAAGGAGTACCCGCCCGAACAAATGCTGGCCGAGGAAATCGCCTTGAAGACGCTGGGCCTCCTTCCCGACGAGATCGATCTGATGGAAGCGCTGGTGGATCTGCTTACCGAACAGATCGCAGGCTATTACGACCCGTTTAAAAAGACCTTTTACATCGCCGACTGGATCCCGGTTGGAATCCAGGAAGCGATCATGGCGCACGAACTGACCCACGCTTTGCAGGACCAGCATTTCGACCTGACGCAGTTTCTTTCGCGGGTTGAGGACAACGACGACGAGACGCTGGCGCGAGCTGCCGTGGTCGAAGGGGAAGGCCTGGCGATGATGTTGGAATATACGATGCGGCCCCGGGGGCAGAAGTTTGCGGAAATTCCCGGACTGCTGGAACTGCTGAGGGCCGATTTGTCGCGAATGAACGCCCAGTATCCCGCCTTCGCGGAAGCCCCCTTTTACATTCGGGAAACGCTGCTGTTCCCTTACGTCTACGGCGCGGCGTTTCTGCAAGCCTACCTGAAAGGCCGCCGTTGGGGCGAAGTCGACGAATTGTACGAGAACCTGCCCCGCTCCTCCCGACAGATTCTCCACCCGGAGGACTTCCTGGAGACTCCGCACGTGCCGACTCCAGTGCGCCTGGATGGGTTCCGATCCGAATTGGACGAAAATTGGACGTCCGTATACGAAAACACCCTGGGGCAATTCTCCACCTATCTGCTCCTTGCGCTCCACCTGGACGAGTCCGTCGCCTTGACCGGCTCCCGGGGGTGGGACGGCGACCGCTACGAGGTCTTGACAGATTCGAACGGAGACCGAATGCTGTTGTGGCGCACCGCTTGGGAAAGTGAACGAGACGCCGGCGAGTTTCAGGAGGCGTACGCCAACCTTCTCCGCAACAAGCATCCCGGAGCCGACGAGGATCTGGGTGAACAGTCCGGCAGATTGCGGAACGCTAAAGTCGAAGCTGCGGTTTCCAGACGCGGTCGATGGGTGGAGATTCGAGAGCGACACTTCCGACAGGCCTCCGATCCGGACGGTTCGGGGCGGTTCGATTCTCCAGAATGGGCCCCTGCGCTGATTCCCGACCCGCCTGCGGCTCCGATCCGCAGTCTTCCCGCCCGGAATGGTTTGACACACTGACTCCTCCGGGGTTATCATTCTCCTTGGGTGGAACAGTTTATGAACCTGCTTGCGATCGGCCTTGGAATTCCGGAGCTGGTCATCATTCTTGTGATCGTGATCGTCCTGTTCGGGGCCAGCCGACTTCCGCAGATCGGAAAGGGTCTGGGGGAAGGCATCAGCAATTTCAAGCGATCGCTCCGGGCCGGCCAGGACAATAAGCCGGACAACGACTCGTAGCCGGCCGCAGTCCGCGATCAAATCGACGTTTTATTCAGAACTCGCAGCCGCCTCTTCCAGTTTGAATTAACACCGATCCACTCCATAGGTTCGACCCCCCTGAGGTGTTTTCGAATCACCGGAACCACTCGATGCACCTCAAACAGAGGAGTCACCAGCTTCAGCTTCGGGTCGGTCGCTGCAATCGGGCTCTCGGCAAAGTAGCCGGACTTGACGAGATCTCCTCTCCGCACGTGTTCCTTCACGCGGTCCCGGTATTCCAGGCCCTGAAACACGATTTCAAGGCTCTTCTCCACTTTGATTTCCATGACCACCGGAGTCCCAGAAGCCTCGGCCGTCAAAATGTCGAGGACGCCCCGCTCCCCGTCCAGAAAAGACGGGACTTGGCAATAGAACGTGTCTCCCAGCGTCGCGTCGATTTCGCGCCGCTTCTTTAAGATCTCACCCTCCAGCCAGCGCTCCGGCATGAAGCGGTACCAGGCGGCGGCGGGGTCCGGAGGGGGGAAGCTTCTGCAACGGGCGACTTCCGCCAGATGCCGATCCAATTCGCCCCATTCCCTCCCCGACCATTCCAGCGGCTGGAAGAAGTGAAACCAGCAGACGCCGTCGTCCTCCCAGGCGACTGGAAGCCCGCGAAACGACAATTCCCAGTGACTGCTCCGGAACAACAGGTCCAGATCCGGATAGCGATCTCGAATCTCGGAAAGCTCCGCTCCTGCTTCTCCCTGAAATGGGTAGACCACGTATGCTGGGTCGATTGCGGAAACGGAGACCTCACGGGGAAACACCTGTGTGCAGTCCGCCGATTGGAGGCTGCGGTAGCGAAAGCATTCCAGCGGAATGGCCAGGTGCTCGAGGAGCCGCAGCAGCCGCTCCCCCCAGTCTCCTGGGATCAATACGGCGACTCTGTCCAGCCCGCGCCCCTGCAGGCTGTCCCACCAGAGCGCCACAGACGCCAGCAGCCGGTGGACCAGCACCTGACTGACTCCGGGAAAAACCGCCGCGACGGCGATTTCGGGACGCGCCCGGCCCATCAGGATTCTCAGGAAGGCTGCGCTCTGATGGCGCAGGCGATCGTTTCCGCCCAGCACCCGAAGGGCTCGAAGCGGTCGAAACAGCCGGCCGACCAGACTCAGCAGCGCGGGAGGCTGCTCCGTGCGCCTCCCCGGCGCCGTGCGGCTTCCAAACAGCTTGCAGGAGCCGCCGCCGCGCAAGCGCAGCTCCACGCCACCCGGCGCGTAGCGAAATCCCGCGATCCGCCGCCACCGGCCGCGCCAGAAAACCGCGGGCGGACTCCAGCGCAGACGCTCCGCGTCGACCTTTCGCTTCTCAACGTAGCCTCTGAGGGCGTCGACATCCTGAAAGAGCATCTGGTATATTCCTCTTCTCTATCTTTAAACGTCCGAGGACGCTCGTTGAGCGAACAATTCGTTCATTTATCTGGATCATTTCGCAAGTTCGCCGGCGCGATCGCACCCGGCGCTTCCGAATGAATCGCGAGGGAAAATGGGGTTCTCCACTGACGCCATCCACGCCGGACAGAAGCCGGATCCGACCACCGGGTCGGTGACGGTTCCGATCTATCAGACTTCAACCTACGTGCAGGACGCGCTGGGTCGACACAAGGGATACGAGTACGCCCGCACCCAGAACCCGACGCGCGCAGCGCTGGAAGCCAACATAGCCGCCCTGGAAAAGGGGCTCTTCGGAGTCGCGTTTTCGTCGGGAATGGCGGCCATCAACGCCCTGGCGTCGCTTCACCAGGCCGGCGACCACATCATCGTCTCGCGCAATGTCTACGGCGGCACCTATCGCCTGTTTGAAAACCTGCTCAGAAAATTCGGACTGGATTTCAGTTGGGTCGACACCGCCGATCTGAAACAGATCGAAAACGCGCTGCGCCCGGAAACCCGCCTGCTGTTTCTGGAGAGTCCGACCAATCCGGTGATGGCCTTGACAGACATCGCCGAAGCCTCCCGCTTGGCCCGCGACAGGAGCGTTCGCGTGGCCGTCGACAATACGTTTCTGTCCCCTTATTTGCAGCGGCCGCTGGAGTTGGGGGCCGACGTCGTCATTCACAGCACGACCAAGTTTCTCAACGGGCACAGCGACAGCGTCGGAGGGATTCTGGTAGTGCGGGAACGAAAGCTGGCCGAATCCCTCTTTTACGTTCAAAACGCCGCCGGCGCCATCCTGAGCCCGTTCGATTCCTGGCTGGT